>DASXLG010000181.1 GCA_036496425.1 Terriglobia bacterium
CGCATCATAGGCTTTTTTTGCGCCCATCTGCGTAATCCGCGTCATCTGCGGCTGAAACCTGATTCGCAGAATCAGAAACTTATGGGACTTGGACGTTGCCCTGGTAGTAAACGGTAGTGAACGGCCCCGCATTCCATTTTGACGCGCCTGGTGTTATAGTGCGTCGCCAGCCTTTCAAATTCTGAAGTGCTTTCGGAGGCGCACAAATGATTAAGCGAACTCTAGTTTGCGTTGTGTTATGTGGGTTTATGACGGCCGGCTCCTTACTGGCTCACCATTCGCTCGCGGGCGTGTACGACATGAAGAAGGATGTGGAGCTTTCGGGGGCGGTCGAAAGCGTGAAATTCGTCAATCCCCATGGTTCTTTGACTGTTGCAGTCAAGAACCCGGATGGCTCCTCGACCGCCTGGGTGCTGACACTTGGCTCGGCCACGGCTCTGGCGCAGCGCGGGATCGGCAAGACCGGACCGAATGCCCTGCACGCCGGCGACAACATCAAGGTGAAGTTCCTTCCCGCAAAAGACGGCAGCCCCCTGGGATTTCTCAAGTCGGTCACGATGCCGGATGGACGCGTGATCATGATTTCCGCCGGTAACCCGAACGACTAAACGAGAAGGAGAATCATCATGGCTGTTTTAACAAAGATTTTTGGCACAGGCGTGGCAATAGCAGTCGCTCTGGCGCTTGGCGCGCCATCCCCGGCCAGCGCACAACAAGCCGGTGCTGCGCCTGCGGGAGCGCAGGGCCGGGGTGGCCGTGGAGCCGGTGCGGGCGGCGGAAGCGCGCAAGGCCGCGGGGGCCGAGGTCGAGGCGCGCAGTACTTCAGCCCTGCAAAGGATGCGAAGGACCTGAAAGCCGTCCTGTTCAACTGGGCCTGGTACATGGGCATTCTCCGCAGCGACCAGGAACAGGATTTGATCGAAACGCTCGACTATCAGGGCAAGGGCACGATGCAAGTGGACGGGCAGCCCTGCAATGTCACGAAGTATCACACCAGCATCACCTACCAGTGGTCGGGTGAGCGGACCCAGATCACGGGAACCCGGCCCAATGGCCAGAGTTGCTCCAATGTCGAAGTCCTCAGTGGAGCGTATGCCTGGAACGAAGATATTCCCGGCGCTGAACTCGTGGCCGGTAAAGGCAAGGCGACGCCGATGCCCGCAACGGTTGAAGAGCGGATGATTCGCCTGTGGGCAGGCCCGCAGGGTGCGTGGAAGGCCGCAATGGCGGGGACTGAGGAGACCCAGACACCTAAAATGGTGCCCGTACCCGGCAGAGACGTACCAGCCGATGTCATGAAGGCCGGGAAAACGTCCGTCGCATGGCAAGGCAACACGCCGGTGGTAACGTTCCCGATCCCGGGCGTCCCCAATGCAGTCGCGACCGCCACACTCGACGCAAAATGGATGGCCCAGCACGTCGTGGTGAAAAATGGCGCGAACACTTACGATTTCACCTACAGCGATTACAAAGATTGGAACAATCCGCTCAACCCGGCTGAGGCGTTTTACGCCGGCAAGATGACGGAGAAAAAGAACGGCACCGTCGTCCGCGACATTACGACGACGGTCACGGAAACCGGACAGATCTATGTCGTGGTGCCGGTTCCGGCAAGCGTCAAGGCCGCGATCAAGCCAACGAATCAGCCTCCCAACTGGACTCTGGCCGCCGCCGCCGCGCCGGCGCAGACGGCATCCGTCGACACGCCGCGGCTGGCCAATGGGAAGCCGGACCTGACAGGAGTCTGGGGTACCGCCCCTCTTCCAGTCAATGGTGGTGGAAGCCGCCGATGTACTCCAATCCAGACACGCTGCGATGTTCCGATGGACAACTTCTGGATCGATTATGAGTACATCTCGCCCTCGCGGTTCGGGCCGAGCCATCCCATTTACAAACCCGAGTATTGGGACAAGGTTGTGGAAAACGATCAGTGGACGAACAAGAAAGATCCGATCATGACGTGCCAGCCGATGGGGATTCCGCGGGAGGGCACGCCTCGCCGCATCTTCCAGACACCGAACGACATTACCATGCTGTATACGACGAGCGATTACGGCGGAGGAAACCGGGAATTTCGCGTGATTCCGACCGACAATCGCAAGCGCACCGCAGAGAAGTCGCTCGAGGCCACCTATATGGGATATACCATCGGGCACTGGGAGGGCGACACGCTGGTGCTCGACTCCACCTCGTTTACAGATGATACGTGGTTGGGACGAGGAGGCCTCTTCCATTCCGCCGACATGCACATCGTGGAGAAATTCACCCGCAAGGGCAATGAAATCCTTTATGAAATCACCATCGACGACCCCGATGTGTTCGTGGAACCGTGGGTGATGCCGGCGCGAACGCTTCGCCTCAGCACAGCTCCCGACCAGGGACTTGTGGCGGAGCGTGCGTATTGCGAAGTCTACGAAACCGGTGACATCTCGACGCAGATGAGACACTAACCGTTCTTCAGGAAGGAAAATTTCAGCCCGTTTCGGAGTCACTCCGGAACGGGCAGTTTTTTTTCCGCTTCCCATCAGTTGTTTTAGCCGCAGTGCATCTGCGTCATCCGCGTCATCTGCGGCCAAAACCTGTTTTGCAGTGCGAAGAATTCTGTAGCCGAGGCATACGAAATTCATTAAATTCTCGCCGTGCAGCTGAAATCCAAAGTGCTTACGGTCTTGCTGGGTCTGGCGGTCTTAGCGGGCGGGGTGTCGGCTCAAAACGACACAATCCGCGTGAGTACCCGGCTGGTGCAGATCAATGTGGTCGTGCGGGACAAGAAGGGGCCGGTTGCCGGGTTGAAGGCATCCGACTTCACGGTGCTCGATAATAAGAAACCGCAGAAGATCGAAGTATTCTCCGAGCTGGACACGCGGGGTGAGGTGAAATCCGTGACCCTGCCGGGAGTGCGGGGCGTTTCCAACTACCTCGATTTTTCCGGTGCGGCGCCGAGCGGAGCGACGGTCATCCTGTTCGACATGCTGAACACGATGGAGGAAGACCAGAACAATGCCACGAAGCAACTCGTGGCGTATCTGAAAACGATCCGGAAGGAAGACCGGATCGCCCTCTATATCCTGGCACAGCAGCTGTATATCGTGCAGGACTTCACCGGCAATCCGGACCGCCTGGTCCAGATCGCCGAGCAGATCCGCGCCAGCGAGCAGGCCGGAACCGAGTTGCGGAGTCCGTCGCAGCTCGTGAATATGCTGCGTCCTCCGAATTTCACGATCGGCAGCAGTTCTTCGATCTGGGTGGTGGTGCCGATGGTGTACGGCATGGTCGACAATTCCTCGATCAACCAGGCCGATGCGACCACGCAGGCGCTGGTAACAATCGCGCGGCACCTGAAGGGGCTGCCGGGACGCAAGAATCTGGTCTGGCTTTCCGCCGGCTTTCCGTTCTCGCCACCGACGCGGGCCCGCCGGGCCGGCGATGCCAAGGGGGCAGCTGCGCCGGAAACTCCGGACAATTTTTCGGCCCAATTGCAGAATGCCTCGCGCGCCTTGAATGACGCCAATGTCGCGCTATATCCCGTCGATGTGCGGGGGCTGTCCGCCGGTTATCCGGATGTTATGCTGCGGCTCGCCGATGCGACCGGAGGCGAGGTCGCGTACCACACCAACGATCTTGCCGGCGCGGTTCGCAACGCCGTGAGCGAGGGCGAGATCAGTTACATGCTGGGTTTCTATTCCATCGCGGACCCTGCGGATCAGACGTTTCATGATCTGACGGTGAAGGTCAACCGGAAGGACGCCGAGGTGCGGCATCGCAGCGGCTACTATCCCGGCGACACCCGCATTCTTACCGATCGCGAACGCCAGGCGTTGATCGGCGAACTGCTTTCCAGCCCGCTCAATGCATCCCAGATCGGTTTGAGCGCCGTCGCGGAGCCGGATCCGTCAATTTCGGGAAATTACCGTGTGACGGTCACCGTCAACACGCGTAATCTTCAATTCGACCTGCAGAACAATCGGCGAACGACGAAACTGGTGCTCGCGACGCGCCTGGAATCCTCGAAAGACAAGACGGTGAAGACGGTCACCATTCCGATCAGCATACCCGACGCTCAGTTTCAGACGGCGCTGACCCAAGGAATTCCGCTGCGCTCGACGATCGCGGGCAAAGCCGGCGACCGGCTCCGCATCGTGATTCAGGATCAGTCCACCGGATTCGGCGGAGCCCTCTGGCTGCCTTTGAACGAACAGTAACAAAATCGTAAATAAACGCAAACAGAGGGAACCATTTCCGGCAAACCTGCGTCTGTTAGTTTGATTCGCCGAAACTTTTTACCGGGCGAATCCGTAAGAACATTTGAGAGGAAATAAAACAATGACGGCTGCAGCCTTACAGTCCGATGCCACCTGGCTCCGCATGAGCGGTTACGATGTCGCGGCGCTGAATCCGAAATTGACGGACCGCGTGGCCGAACTGCAACGCGGGCTGCGGATGGGATTGCCGGCATGCGCGGATATGAGCCGGAGAAATTTTTACGATGTAGAGTTGCCGGGCGGCTGGGCGTATATCCACGTGCGGGACGACAAGCAGACGGTATATCTCATCGCTTACCAGAGCGCGAGCTGAAGTTTACTTCTATTGGAAATTCGAGATTGGAGATTGGAAATCCGATCTCCAATCTCGAACCTCCAATCTCGAATCTCCAATAGAGGCGTCTAGAAATCAGTTCACCAGTGTAAAAACGATTCCACCCTGAATGTTCGTGCCGCTGGTCCAGCCTGAATTCGTCAGCGGATTGATGTGGAAACTCATCCGGCTAACCTCGACTTTCCAGGACAGCACCTCGTTAATCGGAACGTCGACTCCGCCGCCATACCGTGTGCCGAAGGAACTGCTGTAGTACCCAATCGACGCCGCCGAGAAATATCCGAACCCGATGCCGCCAATGGCATATGGAGTGATCTTCGCAGCGCGTAATGTGGCTTTGCCGCCGAGAAAATCAGCGATCAGAGTCGAATCGGTTCCCAGGCTGTAAAGACCCATGTAATTGTCCACGCCGAACGTTTTCGAAAGATTCAATCCGGTTTCGTTCGCAAATCCGGAATGGTGCGTCGTTTGAACAATGCCGTTTTGTAGCGCGCCGAAGTCGAGAAAGCTCAAATTGGCGTACCCCATCGAAGTCTGAATCTTCGGATAGTCGTCCTGCGCCAGCGCCGGAATCGCGAGCAGTAAAACGAAACACGCAACACTGATGGTCTTTACCATGGAATCTCCTCTTTGCCCTCCCGATGATTCACGACTCGTGCCATGACAAACAGAAAATCGGAGAGCCGGTTTAAATATTCGATCACGTTCGGGTTCACTTCCACCTTCTCAGAGAGGCTTACCACTCGACGTTCAGCCCGCCGGCAAACAGTCCGGGCCACGTGCAGCAACGCCCCACCATTTCCACCACCTGCCAGAATGAATTGACGCAACGGCTTCAATTCGGTTTCGAAATTATCGATGGCATTTTCCAGCGCCGTAATCCGCTCGCGCGAAAGCTGGAATTTTGCCTGTTCCTGATCCTTGAAACCGGGGTCTGCGAGCTGTGCCCCGATCGAGAACAGGTCCTTTTGAATCTCCGTGAGCATATGCACAAGCCCGGGATCTTTCAAGAATGATGCCGCAGCGCCTATGAAAGAATGGAGCTCGTCGACATCGCCGTAGGCGTCGACGCGGTCGTCGTGCTTCCGGACCTTGGTCCCGTCGAACAGGCGGGTGTCGCCCCGGTCACCGGTTTTGGTGTAGATCTTCATTCTTCCTCTTTCGGCAGCCAGTACTTCTGGAACTCCGCGAAGTGCGACAGTGTTTTAAGATCCGGCATCCGGTCGAGGTACACGCGCCCCATGAGGTGATCGAATTCGTGCTGGATCACGCGCGCGAAAAACCCTTCCGCTTTGATCTGGATCTTCTTCCCGTGGCGGTCGAGCGCGTCGACGCGAAGTTTCCGCCAGCGAGGCACGCGGCCGCGGAAATCGGGGATGCTGAGGCAGCCCTCCCAGTCGTCGATCAACTCTTCGTCGAGGACTTTCACTGCGGGATTGACCATCACCGTCATTGGAATATCGCCGCGCCCGCCATGGCTTTCGATGACGGCGAGCTGCAGGGATTCATGCACCTGGGGCGCGGCGAGGCCCACACCGCTGTACTCGACCATGGTCTCCATCATGTTGTCGATCAATGTTTGGATCGCAGGACTGGCCAGGGTTGCAGGCGAAACGTGCTTCGACTCCAAGCGCAGGACCGGATGCCCGAGACGGCAGACCTTCAAAATGGACATAATTTACGGCTGCGCGCTATCGCGCTTGCGCTCATTTAATTTACGGCTGCGCGCTGTCGCGCTTGCGCTCCGCCCTTTACGGCGATGAATGGATCGTTTGAAAGAGCTTCTTGCTGACCGGATGTTTGAAGCCGGCGCGCCGGATATGAATGACTTCGGCAACGATGGCGACGGCAATTTCTTCGGGAAGCACCGCGCCGATATCGAGGCCGATCGGCATATACACACGTTCGAGCCGCTCGCGCGAAATGCCTTCGCTCTCAAGCTGTTCGGCAATCGACCGGATCTTGCGCTTGCTGCCGATCATTCCGATATAGCGCGCGTCGGTCAGGACGGCCCAGCGCAGCACATTCTGATCTTCCTGATGGCCGCGGGTCACGATGACAACATAGGTGTTGTCGGTCGGAACGATTTGCTCGAAGGCCTGCTCGAAGCTTTCGGCATAAATGGCTTCCGCTTCAGGGAAGCGCTCGGCATTCGCGTATACCGGCCGGTTGTCGACGATGGTCGTACGGAAGCCGGCGATACTGGCGATCTTGGAAACCTGAGTCGCAATATGGCCGGCCCCGAAAATGACCATTCTGGGCACCGGCAGAATGGGTTCCACGAAGATTTCGACCTTGCCGCCGCAGATCAGGCCGCTCTCGGCCATGGATTCATCGGTCAGATCGAAGCTCATGACCTTCGACTTTTCGTCCCGCAGGACGTCTTGAGCGGCCGCCCAGACCTCTGCTTCGACACACCCGCCACCGACCGAGCCCATCGTGGAGCCGTCATCGCGAATCAACATCTTGGCCGACTGAAAGCTGGGGACCGAACCGCGAATCTGGACAATCGTGGCCAGCGCCGCCTTGCGTCCAGACTGCCTCATCCGTTGGATTTCGTCGAAGATGTCAACTTCCATAAGCCGCTCAGTCTAACATATTTATTGACTTTGCTCGTACCGGTCCCATAGACTCCCGTTTTTTTTATATGACCACTATTCAGACACCAAAGTCTGTACCCGAACTTCTTAAGCTGCTCGCAAAGCACGGTAAGCGCTCGCTACTTGTGTCCGGAGCCGAGGCCGGTGGGGATAAGTCTCCCGCCGGAAAGGTAGTCATCGACATGATCAACGTTGAACCGCTCAACGAAATCGAGATCAAAAAAGACAAAATTACGATCGGTACGGGGATGAGCCTCGGCCGTCTGACGCGTGAAGGCTCCGGAGCCAACGGATTGATACGGCAGGCCGCTTCGCTCGTCGCTAACCCGTTGGTTCGGAACAAGATCACGTTTCTGGAGGCGCTCTCTCCCGAATCTCCATATTTCGATCTCACCACGCCGCTGGTGCTTCTGGAGGCCAAGGTCCGTCTGCAAAGTCCGGCAAGTAAAAGAACTTTGTCCATCAGGGACTACCTGGATTCGATCACCAAGGGATTGAAGAAGGGCGAGATCCCGACCGCGGTGGAATTTCCGGGGTTGCCGGTCGAAGAAAAGGTGGGTTTCTTCCGTGTCGCCCGCATGGGCGGCAAAGGCACCGTTTCCGCCGCGGCCCGCATGAAGCTTGTGCGGACGATCTGCGTCGACCCGGAAATCGTCGTTTCGAGCCTCACCCTGGTCCCTCTTCGCGCCAAACTGGCCGAGAAGGAAATCGGGAATAAGCCTGCCAGTGAATCCTCCATCAAACGCGCGTCGCAAATCGCCGCCGATGAGATCCTTGCCATGGCTGAAAAGGACAATCCCTACGAGCGTACGCTGATCGAGATCACCGTCGCCCGGACGCTACGCAGCATCATGGAAGGGTCGATGCCCGTGTAAAAGGGGACGAACACAAGAAGCACAAAAGGCACAAGAAGGATCGTTCTATCTTGTGCCTTTTGTGCTTCTTGTGTTCCCTGCCTCTTTTCAGGCTATCGCGTCGAGAACTTCCTTCGCGGTGAGCAGGCGATCCGAGTGCTTCGCCTTGTCATAGACGGCGGTGACACGTTCATTCGTCGCCTGGATGCCGCGCTTTTCGAGCCAGTAGATCACGTTGGATTTACCGCTCATCGGACCGATGTCGATGATCTGCTCCAGACCGAAGAGGTGTGACGGCACACCGGAATAAACGGCATTGGCAAGCTCTGTTTCGCCTTTCTTGAACGCTTTGATAACGGCGGCGGCGTGGACTCCGGTGGCGGTGCGGAATGCATCGGAGCCGAAGACCGGATAACCCGGCGGAATGGGGACACGGCACGCCTGGGAGGCCGCCTCGCAATACTCTTTCAGTTTGAGCAGATCGTGATCGATGGCGCCCAATAGCTTGAGATTCACCAGCACTTGATCCATCGGGGTGTTTCCGACGCGTTCTCCAATGCCCAGAGCGCAGCCGTGAATGACGTCTGCGCCGGCCTGCACGGCCGCCAGCGAGTTAATGACGCTCAGACCGCGATCATTGTGTCCGTGCCAGCTGATGAGAATGTCCTCGCCGGAGGGCTTGACCACTTCGGCGATAACGAACTTCACCAGAGCGCGCGCACCGGCGGGCGTCGCATGACCAACGGTATCCGTGAGGACGATGTGCCGGGCGCCGCAGTTGATGGCCGCGGTGTACAGCCGCTTGATGGTTTCGGGGAAGGCGCGGGTCGTGTCTTCGGTAACGTACATGACGGGAACGCCATGCTGGATGCCGTAGGTCACGGCTTCTTCAGTCTTCCGAAGCAGGTCGTCCAGGGTCCAGCTCTCGACGTACTGGCGGATCATGCTGGAGCCGAGGAAGGTCGCTGCATCGATGGTCACGCCGGTCTTGCCGGCAATGTCCAGAATCGGATCGATGTCCTGGATGGTGGTACGCGCGGCGCAGTTTGGCCGGATGGTGAGGCGGCTGCGGGCAATTTCCTGCGCCAGAGCCAGCGAGTCCGCATAAGCGCGCGGGCCGGCGCCGGGCAAACCGATATCCAGCATCTGGATACCGAGGTCCTCCATTAAATGCAGGAGATGAATCTTGTCGCCGATCGGGGGGTCGGAAACGGTGGGCGACTGGAGACCGTCCCGCAGGGTCTCGTCATCGAGCAGAACCCGTTTGTTTGTAAGCGGCTCCGGCTCGCCAATCAAGTTCCAATCGTAGACCAGCTTGTGTCCGTCCGGCATGACGCACCTTCAATTGACGTTCTGTTGCGCGGAAGCCCTATTTTTTAGCTTTCGCTAAAGCATATGGACTGTCGTCAACGTAAAGCGTCTTGCACTTTTGGCACCGAAAAACATCTTTTCCGGTTCCGGCGGACTTTTTCGCGTCGATATCAAGCTCCGTGATCCGCTTGAGCTTGCCCCCGCAGTAGGGTTCCTTGGGGTTATCCGTCGGTATGTTGCACACCGTCTGGCGTGCGGCTTTGGTCTTCACTCGTAGATTCTCCTCCCGTAGGAATTATACATGGCGAAATGGTCGCCGAGCCCCCGGCGCCTAGCCCCATTTCAGCTTGCCGCGGAGCACATCGAAATAGTTCTTGTCGGCCGGCGAGACGAGCTTCACCATGACGCCGGATTTCTCGACCGTGAGATTGCCGTCCATCGGAAGCGCTCCGCCGACCTGCCCGTCGACGGTGATGTAAACATCGTCGTGTTCCGAACGCAGCGTGATTTCGATCTTCACATTTCCCGGCAGCACGATCGGCCGGTTCGTCAGCGTATGGGAGCAGATCGGAGTGACGATCATCGCACTCATGGTCGGAAAGACGATCGGACCGCCAGCCGAAAGGTTGTAGCCGGTCGAACCGGTCGGCGTGGCGACGATCAGCCCGTCCGCCCGGAAGCGCGATAAATACTGGCCGTCCACCCGCGCCTCGAGTTCAATCATGCGGGACATTGTTCCACCGGCTTTGTGAATCACGACGTCGTTCAGCGCACGAAATAAGTCGGGCGGCTGGCCATCATGAGACAGATGGATGTCCATCATCATCCGCTCTTCCGTGATGTAGCAGTCGGTACACACGCCTTCCAGAGCGGAGTACATCTCATCACGCGTCAGTTCGGTCAGGAAACCGAGCCCGCCGTAATTGATAGCGACGATTGGAACCTGGCGATCCGCCAGAAGGCGGGCTGCAGCCAGCAGCGTCCCGTCCCCTCCCACCACCACCGCCAGATCGGCGGCGGACGCGGACTCCGGCGCCTGGGTTGCGGTGATTCCCTTCTTCTTGAACCACGCTTCCAGTTCGGCTGCGACCCGCGCAACCTCCGCCTGCTTCGGCTTGGTAACGATGATGACGTTCTGAATACTCACGGTTTCCTGAATAACACGAAAAATTCCCGGTTTCCCTCGCGCCCGGTAATCGGCGACTCCTGCGCGGCGATGAATTCCAATCCGGCGGCCCGGCCCGCCTCCATTACTTTTTCGACTGCGCCTTGCTGGAGACCGGCATCCCTCACGATCCCGCCCTTTCCGACGTGCTCGCGGCCGACCTCGAATTGAGGCTTTACCAGCGCCACGCCGTACCCACCGGACTTGAGTACCGCGGGAATTCCCGGCAGAAGCATTGTAAGGGAAATAAACGAGGCGTCCATCGTGACGATGTCCACCGGCTCCCCGACATGCTTCGGCTCGAGAAATCGCGCGTTCAGCTCGATGGTGCGGACACGCGGGTCATTGCGAAGTTTCCAGTCGAGTTGCCTGGTATCGACGTCGAGGGCGTAGACGCGCGAAGCGCCGTTCAACAGCAGGAAATGGGTAAAACCTCCGGTGGAGGAGCCGACGTCGAGGCAGACTCGATCCCGCACCTCGAGGCTAAACGATCGAATCGCGCCTTCGAGCTTGATGCCGCCACGGCTGACGTACGGATGAGGGCTTTCTTTGAGCCGGACATTCGCATCTTCCGCGACGGACATTCCCGCCTTCGTCGCGGGCTGATCACCGACGAGAACGTTGCCTGCCATGATCATCGCCTGGGCTTTTTCACGGGTTGGCGCGAGGCCTTTTTCGACGAGAACTCTATCG
>DASXLG010000182.1 GCA_036496425.1 Terriglobia bacterium
CCAATGCCAACCTTTCGCGCACGGAGGGAACCGGAATGCCTCGCCTTGCTCAAGATGTCGTTGTGGTCTCGAAGCCTGTCCGCACTTTTCCTAACGGGGACATTTTCTATATCGAATTATCGCGGAAACATAATCGATACGATTGTCTGTTGAAGATGGGGCGCGATGGAAATCCGGCACAATCCGTTATCGTGGTTCGCGCACAAGGCAAAACGATTCGCGAAGCTGAAGAAGACTGCTACCGGAAGGCACTCGAACGTTGCCCGCGGTTCCCTCATCCACCATATCTCAAGCGCGGGTCCAGGTCGGCGCGGGTGGTAGCGGAATACCTTTCAGACTGTTTTGACGTCCCCGCAAAGGCCTAACTTCCCTTTTTAGCCCTGGTTTGGAACGTAGGCATCGCGCCCAACTCATTGCATTTGTGTAACACCGCCTGCGACGGACGTTGCGGCAGCCGAATTGCACCTCCTCTTGTCAGAACTTTTGAACTCGAGGGAAGGGATAATCATGGCATTAAAGAAACTAAGGATGATTTGTGCCGGCGGAGATAAGACGCTAGCCGAATGGGATACAACCACGGTTTCCCAACAACGTCTCGCCGAAATCGAGAAGGAATTCAATGAGAAGGTGGCTCAAGGCTGGTTCGCCGCCGACATCTCCGAAAAACGCGATGTCTTGATTCGCGAGTTCGATCCAAACGCGGAAATCCTTCTGATCCCAAGAGTCCAGGGCGGCCTTTAACCGAAATGCGGGCGGAAGCCCGCCCAACAACCGAGTACCGAGTAACTATGGCCACGCGAATACAGGAAAATTTCCCCCTGCAACGCATCGACATATTCTCGCACCCGACTCAGGACGACTACGAGCGCGCCAAGGATAAGGCGCGCCAGCTATTGCGCTCCATCTTGCCTGAGAGTGCATGGGCTGAACTGGAAGATAAAGGCGTTATCCAAGTCGGGGGCAAGCGTGGGAATTATGTCATCTCACCCTATTCCCAGACGGAGATTCGAGATATCTCGTCCGGACGTTGCGTTGCATATGCCTGCCTTCAGCTTTCTATTCCGGCGCCCACATACGACCGCATGGTCGCCGAGTACCTGCTGATCAAAAACGCTGAAGACGTTTATTGGAAGACCGCCAACATCTTTTCCCGCAGCGGAAATGAGTTCGGTATTGCCACGCTCTTCCTCATTGCCTTCGACATCGCATTATTCGTCAATCTGCTGTTAGAAGTTTTAACGGTGCATTAAAGGGGTCGCACCCCCGAACTCCCGAATTAGTTCGGGAGTTCGGGTGTGCGCCCCCTCCCCTTTTCCAAAAGGAAACTTATCTGCAATCGTTTCCACAGGGGGACTATCGAAAATGCCGAACCAGGGACAGAGAAAGAAGAAAGACGGAGCAAACAAAAATAAGAAAATGCAGGCGATGAGAGCAAAGGAAGCTCAGGCGAAGCCGGCAGCAAAACCGACCTCGACCGGCAAATTGCCCGGACAGACCTCCAAGTTCGATATGCTGCAAGACCGCCCCGGATCGCTCCGGCGAGCCTGAGGCCGCTGAATAAAACATTGCCGGATTCCTTCCTTAGCGCGATACTGGATTCGCCTGCCTGCATGGTCCAGTCTGACTTCTATTTTTGGAAAAGGAGTCTCGTATGGCGAATGCGTTTGAACGGCAACCCAGTCGTCTATTGCTCGGCGAAATTCGTCGTCGCTGGGAACAACTAAGCAACTCCGAGATTGAGCAGTGTACGGTCGATGAGTCTAAATTGACCGACCTGCTGCAAGCGCGTTACGGCTATGCGAAGCGGCGCGCCGAAAAGGAGGTCGAACTCTTTTTTGCGGAGTTTTACGATCGCCTCCGCATGGCCGCGTGAGGCTGGCCGGGATAGGGATGATTCAGGTATGAAGGTTAAGCTGGCAATCGGATTGTTGGTGTCTATGGCGGTAGCCGCTGGTGCGGCCGGCACGGCAAAAGTGACGTACGTGGATCATGCAAAGGTAGCGAAGGGTGGGGCGCTGATCACGGCGCCCGACTTCCTGGTCGAAATCCTTACCCGGAAAGCACCCGGGCAGGTCGAAATACACGACAAAGAGACAGACACTTTCTATGTGCTTGACGGACAGGCCACATTCGTGACCGGCGGCACCATGATCGGCGGTAAAGTCACAGCCCCGAATCAGCAGCGGGGCACGGACATCCGCGGAGGCGAAGTTCATCAGCTGTCGAAGGGTGATGTCATCGCTATTCCTGCCGGTATTCCCCATTGGTTCAAAGAAGTTCCGCAGCCATTCACTTATTACGTTGTAAAAGTCATTAAACCTTAGCCATTCTCCGCTACACTGCCTTGATGCGTTGGAGTAAAAAATCCGCGGCGATAGCCGCGCTCAGTTTAGTTGTGGCTGCCGGCTGCTCGCCGGCGCAAACGCAGTCCGGCAGTGCTCCGGTATTTCCGCCTGTTCCAGTCGCCGTCGCCCAGGCGACCGAAGAAGCAGTGCCCACTCAGGTTCAAACCGTTGGAACGGTGGAAGCCTTTTCGACAGTCGAAGTCAAAGCGCAGGTCGCCGGACCGTTGATGACCGTCAACTTCACGGAGGGAACCTCGGTCAACCAGGGGGATTTGCTGTTCGAGATCGATTCGCGCCCTTTTCGCGAGGCGCTCCGCCAGGCCGAAGCGAACGTCGCCAAGGATCAGGCGCAGCTGCGGGTTGCGCAGGAAACCCTCGCGCGCAGCCAGGCGCAGTTGAAAAACGCGAATGCCGATGCGGCCCGGTTCGAGCAACTTTCAAAGGAAGGCATCTCGACCCGGCAACAGGAAGATCAAATCCGGACGACCGCAGAGGTAGCGAAACATTCCGCCGCCGCCGATGAAGCCTCCATCGAAACCATGCGGGCCACGCTTGCCAGCGATCAGGCCGCGGTCGAGCAGGCGAAAATCAACCTGGCTTACTGCGAGATTCATGCACCCATCTCGGGACGCGCGGGCAATCTTCTCCTGCATGCAGGGAATCTCGTCAAAGCAAACGCGGACACCGGCCTGGTTGTCTTGAATCAGATCAAGCCGATCTTCGTTACGTTTGGCGTGCCCGAACGATACCTTGGCACCATCTCGCAACAACAGGCGCGCCGTAAGTTGACTGTGGATGTGGCGCCCGACAAGGGATCGGCGCATGAGACAGGAATGCTTTCCGTCATCGACAACACTGTGGATGCGAACACCGGCACGATCCGTTTGAAAGCCGCATTCGACAATAAAGACGGACGTTTGTGGCCCGGCCAGTTCGTGAATGTCGTATTAACTCTGGATACAGAAACCCACACCATCGTTCCTTCGGAAGCAGTTCAAGTCAGCCAGCAGGGCTCCCTCGTCTATGTGGTCAAAGCGGATCAGAGCGTCGAGCCGCGTCCGGTCGTCGTGGGGCAGACGGTCTCAGGAAAGGTGATCGTTGAAAAAGGCGTGGCAGCGGGAGAAACAGTCGTCACCGACGGACAATCCCGCCTCTTCCCCGGCGCAAAAATCTCAACGGCATCGCCTGCCGAGCCAAAAGCGAACTAGTCATGCACTTTTCGCGCATTTTTATCGAGCGTCCGATCATGACGACTCTCGTCACGTTCGCGATCCTGCTGTTCGGCATTGTCGGTTTTCGCGCGCTGCCGATAGCCGCCCTTCCGAGCGTGGACTATCCAACGATTCAAGTCACCGCTGCCCAGCCCGGCGCGAACCCGGAAACCATGGCATCCTCGATCGCGACACCGCTGGAACGCGAGTTCTCGACGATTGCGGGTGTCCGTTCGATCAGCTCTTCGAACACTCAAGGCGTCTCAACCATCACCGTTCAATTCGCGCTCGACAGGTCGATCGACGCGGCGGCGCAGGACGTACAGTCTGCGATTGCCCAGGCGATTCTTCCGCCGATGCCCCGTCCACCGTCATACGCGAAACAGAATCCGTCCGAGCAGCCGATTCTCTATCTGGCACTGATGTCCAGCACCCTGCCTCTGTATACCGTGAACGAATATGCGGAGACGATGATCGCGCAACGCATGTCATCCGTCAGTGGCGTGTCGCGCGTTCAGATCTACGGCGCGCAGAAATACGCCGTTCGGATCCAGGTCGATCCGGACCGGCTCGCATCGCATCATGTCGGAATCGACGAAGTTCAACGTGCCGTCCAGCAGAGTAACGTCAACCTTCCAACCGGCCGCCTGCGCGGCCCCAAGCAATCATTTACGGTTCAATCGAGCGGCCAATTGACGGAAGCTGCAGCATACCGGCCTCTGATTGTCGAGTGGCGCAATGGCGTCCCGCTGCGCCTCGAAGAAGTGGCAAACGTCATCGACAGCGTCGAAGACAACAAAACCATCGCCTGGAATAACGGCACACGCGGAATCATTCTGGCGGTCTCACGGCAGCCCGGCACGAACACGGTTCAGATCGTCGACGACGTTCGAAAACTTCTCCCCGAGCTTCAGGCGGCGCTGCCGCCGGCGGTCAAATTCGAACTGCTATACGATGCTTCGCAATCGGTGCGCGCTTCGATCTACGACGTCGAATTCACCCTCGTATTGACGATCGCCCTTGTGGTGATGGTTATCTTTCTGTTTCTCCGCAATCTGTCCGCGACTCTCATCCCCGGCTCCGCCGTCGTCCTGTCGATTATTGGAACGTTCGCGGCGATGTACCTGCTCGGTTACAGCCTCAATACACTTTCACTGATGGCCTTGACGCTGTGCGTCGGCTTTGTGGTCGACGATGCGATCGTCATGCTGGAAAACATCGTCCGCTACATGGAGATGGGCAAAGGCCGTTTTGAAGCGGCGATGCTCGCATCGAAGGAAATCGGTTTCACGATCGTGTCGATGACGATATCGCTGATCGCGGTCTTCATCCCGGTTCTCTTCCTCGGCGGAATGGTCGGCCGGCTGTTACACGAATTCTCGGTGACGATCATTGTTGCGATCGTGATTTCTGGATTTGTCTCGCTCACGTTCACGCCTATGCTGGGCAGCCGCTATCTGCCGCCGCATAACCGCAGGCATGGTCTGCTATATCGGGCTCTCGAAAAAGGCTTCGACTCCATTGCCGGCGCGTATGACTACACACTGCGCAAGGTCCTGGATCACCGCTTCGCAACCATGGCCGTCGCCGTCGTCATGCTGATCGGAACGGTCTATCTGTTCAAAACGATGCCAACCGGCTTCATCCCGAGCCAGGACAGTGGATTCATCCTCGGTGTGAGCATGGGCGGGCAGGACATCTCTTACGAATCGATGGCCCAGCGGCAGAAAGCCGTCGCCGACATCATGGCCAGGGATCCCAACCTTCTGGGCTCGGTCGCGTTCTCATCCGAAAGTAACGTGGGCTATGCGTTTTCGATCATGAAACCGCGCAGCGAACGGCAGTTGTCCGTCGATGATGCGATCGGCGAGCTGCGGCCAAAAGTCGCGCAGGTGCCGGGAATCATGACTTTCCTGCAAAACCCGCCGCCGATCACGATCAACGGGCAATTCACGACCAGTCTGTACCAGATGACTCTGCAGAGCGTCAGCCTGAAGGATATCTACGACTGGACGCCAAAGCTGACGCAAAAAATTCAAATGCTGCCCGGATTCGTGGACGTCAGCAGCGATCTCTTAATTGCCAGCCCGCAGGTGCGCGTCGATATCGATCGCGACCGGGCTTTGTCGCTGGGCGTCACGCCCGAACAAGTCCAGGACGCGCTGTACAGCTCTTTCGGCGATAGACAAGTGTCCAACATCTACGCGCCGGCGAATCAGTATTCCGTGATCCTCGAAGTGCAGCCGGCCTATCAACGGTCGCCGGAAGCGTTGCAAAAGCTCTATGTAAAATCGTCGAAGGGACAGCTGGTGCCGCTCGATGAGGTCGCGTCCGTGACCCGGAGTGTCGGCCCTCTGAGCGTCAATCACTTCGGCCAGATCCCCGCGTCGACCGTTTCCTTCAATCTGCAGCCGGGACTCTCGCTGGGCGAGGCCGCGGACAGGATCAAGGACACGATTCGAGAACTTCGAATGCCGGCGAGTGTGGCGGCAAGTTTTCAGGGGACTGTAAAGGAATTCCAGGAATCTTTTCAGAACCTCTCGATTCTGCTGATTGTTGCGATTCTCGTTATTTACATCGTACTCGGAGTTCTCTACGAGAGTTTCATTCACCCCATCACGATTCTTTCGGGCCTGCCCTCTGCGATTTTCGGAGCCCTGCTGACGCTGGTGATTTTCCACAAGGAATTAGACCTGTATGCGTTCGTCGGCTTGATCATGCTCTTCGGTGTGGTTAAGAAAAACGCCATCATGATGATCGACTTTGCGATCGAAGCGCAGCGGGTGGAGGGGAAAGCCCCCGCCGAAGCGATCTACCAGGGCTGCATTCTCCGTTTTCGCCCGATCATGATGACAACGATGGCGGCCCTGTTCGGCACACTGCCGGTGGCGCTCGGATATGGTGAAGGTGCGGATGCCCGGCAGGCGCTCGGACTCGCGGTAGTCGGCGGGCTTCTGGTTTCCCAGCTGCTGACTCTCTACATCACTCCCGTTTTATATCTCTATCTGGAAGAACTGCAGGCTTGGCTGCGGCGAAGCGACGAGGTTGTAGAAGCGGTCGGTGTCGGCGATTAGCCGGCTCTCGATGCCCCCGCTGCGCTCAGTGCAGCCTGAAGGCGAATCTCTTCCACTGCCGTCCGGTCCCGGCGCGGCAGCGTGCAGGCGCGGCAGAACGGGTGAAGAAATCTGGCTGCCAGAATTTCTTCGGAGGTCATTTCCAGGAATTTTCCGATCCGCAACGATGCGAAATTCGGCATTGCGCAACAGATATAAATGTCGCCGGCGCAGTCGATCGCGATCTGATTGAACATCAGTTCGCAGGCTTTTCCTTCATCCTCGGGCGACCGTTTGCCGGCAGCCGCCATCGCCTCACGCACATAACGCGTATCGTCGTGCTCGCTCATCGCGTTGGACCTGGGATCACCGACTCCATCCAGCGGCTCGAACCGAAATCCAAGAGATTCCGCAAGGCCGCGAAGCTGCGGCTCCTGATGCACGTTGTAATCGAACTTCAGAAACCGTAGATCGACCTGTATGGGCAGCGACCGGCGCTGCTTTATTTCACGCACCAGCCGGAGGTTCTGCATCACGTAATCAAGGTGTCCACCGGCATGATTGATCTCATACGTTTCCTGGTCGATTCCGGACACCGTTACGGTCAGCTGATCCAGTCCGGCCGCCAAGGTGTCTTCGAGATTATCAATGCGTGGAATGGATAACGTGGAACACAGCAGAACCCAGAAGCCCGCTCTTTTCGCGGCGGACACATAGTCGTGTATGTCCCGGTTCAAGAACGGCTCGGTCCAGTTCAGAAGGCCGATTCGCTGGAAACCCTGCTGCCTGAGCCGGGCGGCTACGGCCTCGAACATTTCCATGTCCATCTTGCGAGCGGTGTTTTCCAGGCCACGCACACCTCGGATACAAGTGGGACACTTCAAGTGACACACATCGATCGTATCCACCCAGGCAATGTTACGTTCCGTATCCATCATCTCGAGTTCTCGTTGCAGGCCGATCTTATCATTCTTATCACGCGGTTAAGTGCTCACGGGCCCCAGCACTTCAATATCCGCGAGCCGAAAATCACACGGCAGAACGTCCGGATAAATCCGGATCTGATCCACTTCTGCATCCACCCACACCGTCAGAACCCTGTCGCTGCGCACCTTCGCGTCAACCTGGATTTTGCCATCGACCAGCGCCCACGTCGGCTGATCCGGACCGGAAACAACCCATGCAAACGATCTCACCATACTTGCCGGAGTTGTATCGGTGAACTCCTGAACCATACTGTTACGCCAGTACACATGAAACATCGGCCACGAATCCGCGGTCTTTATGTATCTGAACCGGAAACGCACGGCATAAACATGCCGGACCCTCGGAAGCGCAAAGGTCAGCGCGCTGCTTTTCCCAACGCTGCCGGCGGCGGCGGAAATGATTCCGTCGTGAAGGACGGCTCCGTCCAGAGCCGCCGTTTTCACAGGAACACTTTCGACGTGGTATGGCGGATCGTCCCGGATCTGTCCAAAGATTCCTATCCCATTCGCTTTGTATGCCCGGATGATTTGCGTCAGTTTGTCGGCCCGCGGCACGACGTCGCTGGCAAA
Source organism: Terriglobia bacterium (assembly GCA_036496425.1). Classification (NCBI taxonomy): domain Bacteria; kingdom Pseudomonadati; phylum Acidobacteriota; class Terriglobia; species Terriglobia bacterium. Next base: position 8,166 of record DASXLG010000182.1, read on the forward strand.
GTGGTGCTCTGCAAGAACCGATGGCGGAACACCGCGATGGACATCGCGCTCGAATGCCGCAGTTTGCTGTTGAAGGCTCTGTCCGACGACTCTGGCCTGCAGAAAGTTCAAGGGAGCCAGAACTGCCAGGACGATCATCATTGCAAACTGGACCAGACGTCCGAGGGTTCCGCCCCGAAATTCCCAGACGAAATAAAGTCCGCAAAGGGCAGGTGTAGCGATGGTCAGGTAATGACCGAGGTAAATATAGTCCAGCCCCATCCCGGCTCGGGACCACGAGATGAATGCGAGAAGCACACACTGAACGCCGAACAGGGCAGCCAGGCCAAAAGCACGCCAACGCTCCGGCGGGCGCTTGAACCACATCAGGACAAGCACCACCGCGGTGATTGCTGCGAACACGAGAACACCGATGCCACAGACAATCGCGTACGGCTTTGTCGCACTTCCCAGGCTCAGACCGAGAATCTGCAGATATCCCATTCCGGCGGATCGCAAATCCGATGGAGGCCACGACGACACGGTCGGCGGATCGTTCACCGGAAAGTACGGCTTGTAATCGACGAAGTAATACCCCAGCAAACCGAGCGCTACGACGACTGTGGCCAGGACGAACACAGACTGACGCCGTTGGGTCTCGCCGAAAGACGGCCACTGCATCGCTATCCAGACGATGAACCAGAACGCCAGCCCGAGAACATAAGGCAGCCCGCCGGGTCCGCATAACACAAACAGAATCAAACAGCCGCCGATGGCCGCCGCATGACGCAACTGGAGGTGGTTTCCGTGGACAACCAGAATGCCCAGGATGGCGACGGCAGTGACCGGCGCCAGCACATGATTGACCTGCCACCACATCAGGAAGACCTGGGCCTGCCCGAAATTCAGCAGCGCCAGAGGGAAGAAAGCGTCGGCGAGAATAACGCGGCCGCGGACCCGCTTTGCGGTCCAGACCATCGCAAAGGCAGCCGCAGCCATGAGCAGGACCGTCAAAAAGTCACCGGCATGGAAATCATATCCGGTGAGCAGAAGCACGCTTTTCCAGATGAGTTTGGCTAACGGGACGCGATGCTCGGCCCACGTATGCCAGAGCCATGAGAGGTGAATGCCCGAACCGGAGTCATAAAGCGCCCACATTTCGTCGTTCTGCGGCAATGTTCTTGTGCCGTAAGTGCTGACAAGCCCCAGCGCGCCACTCAACATTAACGCCCATACGATCGCAACGATTACAAGACTCGCGCGTTTTGCCGGAGGCTTGATCACAGAATCGGCTGCCACTGATGACCCCGTGCGACGTGATATGCACCGACATCGAAAGTCAGCGGATCGACCGTATCGGGCCCTTTCTCAATAACGGCCATATTGAAGGTGACACTGACTCGAGCGATCACCCCCGGAGATGTCGCAGCAGCCATGATCAATTCAAAAATGAGGTTCGTCATCGCGGGCTGGCCGGGGAACAATCCGCCGCTCTGCTGGTAATCGGACGGCATATGCGCCCATCCGTCCCAATGCGCCCAGCCCCAATCTTCTATGACGTAAGTACCTCCGGGCCGCAGATAGGGGAACAGGGTGTTAAATGACGCCCGCGTCAACGAGTATGCATGCGACGCGTCGTCAACCACCAGATCCAGAGGGACTGCGCCAAACTCCGTTCGAATCAGTTCCTGCAGGCGAGGCCCATTGCCCTGATCGTAGCCATAAAACGGACGCAAGGTATCCCGGGCAAAGTGTTTCTCGATATAACCGTCGAGCGCCTGCTCTCTTTTGTCGGAGATATCCAGTGCCACAAGCTTCTCGGGGCGGTAAAGAAGGTGGAAGAGCGCGGCGCTGCCGCCTTTAAAAATACCGAGATCGACGATATTTTTGATGCTCGCCGTCTGTCCGAGACGGTAATAGTAAGACACCATTTCAAATGTCTTCGGCAGAACGAAGGATTCCGCCGCCGACTCCATGGTGAGCATGTCCGCCGAATAGTTGATCTTGAACTGAATGTCGTTAATGCGGATGCTGTCTTTCCCGACGACGGCGCCCGGCGGAAATTCCGAAACTGACTCCATGTGCCGCAGTGTGACGCATGGTTTCGACCGCGTCAATAAGGCGGCCGGCGTTGACAGGCCTGGAGCACAACAAAAAGGAACAGGACACAAAAGGCACAAATGTGTTCTTTACTGTGCCTCTTGTATCCCGTTCCTTCGAGTTAAAAGACCGCGACGCCCAGCGGATGCGCGTTATTTGGAACTTCCGACGCCGGGAAGACCAACGGAGAAGAAGGAATCTCGGTCAGCGTCCCGCCCGTCCCGATCTTCAAAATATGAAGCGCATTCCCGGTCGCATTACCGCCGACGGTTTCCTGGTGATTGACCACATAAAGGAAGGCGCCGTCCGGCGAGGTCTGAAGTTGAAACGGCGTCGTATCCCACAATGTAGCCGTCACATTGAAGTTCGCCGGGTTCTTTATTCCCGCCAGGTTTACAGTCTGAGTCAGGACCGGATGCAAAGGATCCGCGATGGAATAAACATCGATCTGATCCGTAATCGCATCCGACGTGTACAGGTTTTTCGCATTCGGACTGATCGCGATCCAGCACAGCCCGCCATTGGGCGCGCCCGGCGCGGTCCCGACAAACGTCATGTGCCCGTTATCGTCATATGTATAGGTTCCAATTGCGCTGGCCACCACAAAGCCGGCGTAAAGGATCTTCTGTGTCGGGTGAGCCTGAAGACCCAGGATGAATGGCGGAATCGGAGACGGCGGGGCTGTCTTCGCGGCGGGAACCAGGATTCCAATCGGCGTGACGTAATAGCTGTGCAATTCGCTGGAGAACGGCGGAATAAAGGGCGGTAATCCCGTGTTGTTGAACGGGTTCTCAAAAAGATTGGCGTCGAACAGCAAGCGGCCGTTAGGCGAGATCAACGCCTGGGTTGGAGACGACCCGGCAACCTGCGATGGCTGGGGCTCCGGCAATGGAATCAATGTCCCCTGTCCAAGTTGCAAAAAACTTGCGTAAGTCGGTTTATGGGTTCCACCAGCGCCGCCCGGCAATTGGTCTCCTTGATTCACGACGAAAAGCAGGTAGTCGGTAATTCCGATGCTGACGGGATGTACGCCCCCCGAGGGAAACGGAGAACCTGGAACCGGCTTCAGCGATCCGTTCGATTGAATCGCGAATCCGGCAATTGTGCCGCTGCCCTCGTTGACGACATAGAGAAAACGGTTGTCCGCCGTCACCACGAATTGCTGATCGGCATCGTCCGGGCCCAAACGCTCAGAGCTGTTCAGGAAGCCCGTGCCGCCCGTGAGAAAAGGGCTGCCGGGCATTTCCGTAAGGACGCCGGTTTTGGGATTTCGGACATAACCCAAGACTGCATTCTTGCCAGGCTGTGGATTATTGCTTTGAACGTAGACTACATTCTTGAGGTCATTATCATCGTCGTGGCCCGAAGCGGCCGATATTCCAGGTGACAGAAGTGTCGTGCACAGCAGCAAACCGATCGTGTCGCGTAGACGCATTGAGACTCTCCCATATTTGAATGTTGTAAGTGACGGCCATTCCGGATAAACAAATCCACTCCCCAGTTCACTGATTTCCGTTGCAGCCGCGATGAGGGAAAAAGCATACAACAATGTCTTCTATTGGAAACCTTTAAGATGGAAAAAGTCGGAGGCGCGTCAACAGTGTGCAACGTTTTGCCGCTTCCAAGTTCACCTTACACGGAAAACAACTCGCACGCACTGGCTCCGTATGTCATCATCATCCGGGCTGAAGGCCGTTGTATGACGCGTGCAGATCCCGGATTTCCAATTCCCCTCGAGCATCTCCATCGCTACAGCTACGCGTCCGAATTACTGCGCGGAAGGCGCGTTCTGGATATCGCAGCGCGCGAGGGATACGGTGCCCGAATCCTCGCCGAAACAGCGGCATCGGTCGTTGGGTTGGATGTGGACGCAGCCTTGATTCAAAGAGCGGCGGAAAAGCACAAGCGCCCGAACCTGAGCTTCGTTGCCGGTTCCCCGGCAAGTTTGCCGATCAGCCAGAACGCTGCGTTCGATGGGATCGTCGGCTATGAACTGATTGAAGATTCAACCAACGTGCAACGATTGTTTCCGGAAATCAAACGCCTGTTGACGCCTGATGGACTGCTTGTCGTTTCGGCGCCCGGACCAGGTTGCGCCGGCAATCTTTTTCGGTCTAAAACGTTCACGGCTGAAGAATTTCGGAACCTGTTGGAACCGTTCTTTACACATGTCCACGTCATGATACAGGCCCTATTTGCCAATTCGATCATTCGAACCGATACATCCGGAACAAACAACGGAGTTCCCGGTCAAAAGAAACCGCAATATCTGATGGCGATCGCCTCGGACCTGGCTCTTCAGTCTTTTCCTGAGAGCATATGTTCCGAACCTGTCCTTGCCTTGCTTCATGATAAGGAGAAAGCATTGCAGGGGTTGATCGATATCCGGGCTTATCAAGATGAGACGATAAGGCGGCAGGAACGCCAGCTCGCGGACAGAAAGCAAACACTCGCTTCTCTCGAAGAAGCATTCGCGTGGCACAAAAGCCAGATTGAGTCGCTGACGAAGACTCGCGTTTATCTGGAAAACGAACTCGCGCAGCTTCGTCAAACCATGGAATCCGACCGCAAGGGCTTGGAATGGCGAAGCTCCCAGGCCGAAAGTCTTCAACGGACGATCGAAGCCAGAGATGAGGCGCTGGCGTGGAGAGCGCAGCAGGTGGAGGACCTGGAGTACTCACGCGAAACGCAAATCCAGGCGCTCGCCAATCATCTGAAAAACGTCGAGGTCGAAATGTCGCAGCGAATCGCAGCTCTTATTGAACAACTCGCGGCCATTCACGCAAGTACCGGCTGGAAGTTTGTCCTCCGCGTCCGGTCGATCCGGGCCGGGCTGCTTCGGCTGCTGGGGAGAGGCTAGAGACATGCCTTTTATGGAAGAAGCCCTCGACTGGCCGCTCGCCCGCCTGCTGCCGGTCATGCAGAAGCGAATCATGGAAGACTGCCGGTATCATGGAATACCGACACTGAAAAATCCGCTGGATTTCTGGGTATACCAGGAAATCGTGTGGGAGACGCGGCCGGACATCATCGTCGAAATCGGCAATCTCTATGGCGGCAGTACTCTGGCGCTCGCTCACATGTGTGACGTCCTTGGCGCCGGAAGAATCATCGGCGTCGACAGCAACCACGCCGAGATCCATGAGTCCGTCAAGGCCCATCCGCGCATTGGTCTGATTACGGGCGGTGCATGCCAGGTCGCGCCGCAGGTCCAGCGCGAGCTGGCCGCAGCCCGATCCGTGCTGATCATCGATGACAGCCTGCACACCTACGAGCACACGCTGAATGTTCTTCAAACTTACGCAGAGTTCGTAACCGTGGACAACTACTTTATCGTCGAAGACGGAATCTGCCATCATGGACTTGACGTCGGCCCCGAGCCCGGGCCGTACGAGGCGGTCGATGCATTTATCCGGACCAATAAGAACTTCATCATCGACCGGAATAAGGAAAACTTCGGAATTACATGGAATCCAAAGGGATATCTGAAAAGGATCTCATAGAGCAAAGCCCGTCAGCGGCTCTCTCCGGCGTGGAACGGCTGAGGGATGCATATCTATCGCTGATGGAGAAGTGTCTGGCTGGAACGATTTACCAGGATAAAGCTTTTCAGGCCGTCGGCCAGGGCATTTATGACGCATCCATCCGGGAAGTCGGCCGCGATTGGCCGTCGATGGCGCACACCATGATCGGCGTCAGGCGTCTATCCAACCTGAGGACGCTGGCCGAGAGAGTCATACAGGAACGCATCCCGGGTGATCTGATTGAAACGGGCGTCTGGCGTGGCGGAGCGTGCATTTTAATGCGTGCCGTGCTGCATGCCTACAACGTGACGGACCGCCGCGTCTGGGTGGCGGATTCCTTCGAAGGCGTACCGGCTCCGGACCCGCAGAAGTATCCCGCGGACAATGGATCGGATTACCACAAGTTCCTGGAGCTCTCGGTTCCGCTTGAAACGGTACGCGGCAACATCGAGAAGTACGGTCTGCTCGACGCTCAGATTGTATTTCTCAAAGGATGGTTCAAGGATACCTTGCCCTCGGCGCCGATCCAACGTCTCGCATTGCTTCGCCTGGACGGCGATCTTTACGAATCGACGATCGTTGCGTTGAATGCCCTGTACGACAAACTCTCCTCCGACGGTTATGTCATCGTCGACGATTACCACGTGGTCCCCGGGTGCAAGCACGCCATTCACGACTTCCTGGCATCCCGGAATATCGCGCCCCAAATCCGCGAAATCGACGGCGTCGGCGTGTACTGGCAGAAGCCGTAATCTCCAAGATGGGCCATAAGTACGACTACCAGATCGACCTCAACGACGACGGCGCGCCGGCCAGAGTCGTTCGTATGGCCGGCCGGGGAAAACGTGTATTGGAGATTGGAGCGGGGCCCGGATCCATGACCAGGGTCTTGCGCGATTCATTTGGCTGCCGCATCACGGCCCTGGAGATTGACGAGAGCGTGATTCCCTCGCTTACACCTTTCTGTGAGCAGGTATACCGCGTCGATCTCAACAATCCTGCCTGGCCCGAAGCACTCGCAAGCGAATCGAAATTCGACGTGATTATTCTCGCGGACGTCCTGGAACATCTTTACGATCCATGGACACTGCTGCCGCGCCTCAAGAACCTGCTCGCCGAGGATGGTTACATCGTGGTCTCTATACCGCACACCGGCCACAATGCGGTGATCGCATGTCTACTCGGCGAAGACGTCGAATATCGCGACGCAGGCCTGCTCGACAAAACACATATTCGTTTCTTCGGCATGAAGAATATCCAGGCTCTTTTCGATAACGCGGGCCTGGCCATCACGCTTGCGGAGTTCGTGGTCCGGTTGCCCGAAGAGACCGAGTTTGCCGCAGCCTGGGATCGGCTGCCGGGCGCTCTGCGCACGCAGCTTTTAAAGAATGAATTCGGAGACGTCTACCAGGTCGTCGCGAAAGTAGTGCCGATGGAGTTCGCAACGGAAAGGATTTCGTTGCTCGGACTGCGGACGCCGCCCCTCCCGGCCGGCAGCGGGGATGAAAGGGTTGCCCCCGTCGGGCCCTCAGAAAAAGTCCGGCTTATGGCCTTCTTTCTGCCGCAATTTCATCCGACTCCCGAAAACAACCTGTGGTGGGGGAAAGGATTCACCGAGTGGACCAACGTCACGAAGGCGGAGCCCTTATTCGCAGGCCATTACCAGCCGCATCTGCCGGCAGATCTCGGCTTCTACGATCTTCGTCTGCGCGAAACACGGCACGAACAAATCGCCCTGGCAAAGGAATACGGTATCGACGGCTTCTGCTACTACTACTATTGGTTCTCCGGAACGCGCATTCTCAATCGCCCGCTCGACGACATGCTCCGAGACCCGGAAAGCGACATGCCTTTCTGTCTCTGCTGGGCCAATGAAAACTGGACGCGCCGGTGGGACGGAGCCGATCACGAGATTCTGATTGCACAGAAGTACCTGCCTACAGATGATCTCGAGTTCATCAGGAGCGTTATTCCCTTCTTCAACGACTCCCGGTACATCCGGTTGAATGGCGCCCCTTTTCTGATCGTCTATCAGCCACAGCATCTCCCGGATCCCCAAAAAGCGCTCGACAGCTGGAGAGAATATTGCGAGCAGGCCGGTGTCGGACCAATTCACCTTTGCGCAGCGCTCACGAACGACAATGAGAATTACGCGAAACTTGGCTTCGACAGCGGCCTGCAGTTTCCTCCGCACAATCGTAAATGCGGCAGCGTGAATGATCAGGTCGACTTCTACACACCGTTTCACGGCTGTGTTGTTGAATACGCGGACCTCGCACAGTCTTATCTCGACGAGAGCTATCCGCATTCGAATGTATTCCGGACCGTCAGTCCGTCCTGGGATCAGACCGCGCGGGTCGGATCACGCGCATTCATCACGCTGAACGGCACACCTGCCAACTACGAATACTGGCTCAAAGAATCCATTCGCAGAACGACCGAAGACTTCCCCGCCCAGGATCGATTTGTCTTTATCAATGCCTGGAACGAATGGGCCGAGGGCTGTCATCTCGAGCCGGACCGCAGGTTCCAGCGGCAGTTTCTCGAAGCCACTCTGCGGGTAAAGACCAATCGCTCGGAAAAGCATTCGTTCGAGGACAAAGGCATACCAACACCGGTCGAGCCGGTTACAAGTGCCGCGGCCAGGTTGAACGACGTTCAACAAGATCTGGCGATTGAGGCGCGGCAGCGCGAAACGGCCGAACAGGATCTGGCCGAGGAAAGAAAGCGATTGGCCGCGGTCTATGAAGGAATCGAGAAGACGCATCAGGAGGCCGCGAAGCTGCAGCGCGAGGTCGCAATGCTTCGGCAAGAGCTCACTTCCGAACGGGAAGCCGGATCGAAACTGGCAAGTGATCTTTCCGTTCAAAGGGAAACTCAAGAGGAAGCCATGGCTGCGCTCGAGCAGCAACTGCAGGCCGTCAAACAGGAACTATCCGCCGCATACAGTTCCCTTTCCTGGCGCCTCACACGGTTTTTGCGAGGCTGACAGCTGTTCAGGCGGTGTTTGATTAACTAGGCGAAAAGCGGGATTCGGTTTCTGCGTTCTCCTCTCTGCTTTATTTTTGCAGGCACAGGCAAAACGACTGTCGTTTGAGGTTGCATCGATCCGGCAGGCGGTCGATGCGCCACGGCAGGCGGTTGCGGCGGCCGGACGCACCGACGGCGCCCAGTTCAGGGTCAGCGGGCTGACTGTTAAGGACTATGTCGGCATGGCCTATCGATTGAAGCTGAATCAGATCTCAGCTCCGGATTGGATGACGACCGATCGTTTCGACATTGTCGCCACGCTGGCTGAAGGAAGCGATCCCGCGCAGGTACCTGAAATGATGCAGGCGCTTCTGGAAGAGCGTTTCGAGCTGAAAAGCCATCGGGAAAAGAAGGATTTTCCGGTTTATGCGCTCCGAGTCGCGCCGGCCGGCTTTAAGGCAGCGGAAATTCCGCTCGATGCGCCGGCAGGTCCGGCGGAAGGAAAAGCCGCTCAAACATTCACGCGATCCGGCTCCGGACAGGGGATCGCCGTCGATCTCGGACACGGTTCATCGTTCAACTTCGCGAACAACAAGTTCGCCGCAAAGAAAGTCACGATGGCATCGCTTGCCGGAATGCTCGAGAGGTTTGTGGACCGGCCGGTTCTGGACATGACCGAAGTCAACGGATCCTACGACATCGAATTCGACCTGGCACCCGAAGACTACCGAGTCATGCTGATTCGGGCCGCTGTCGCCGCCGGACTCGTGATGTCGCCCAATGCCCTGCGAGTCCTCGACGGTTCTCCGTCGCCCACATCGATGTACGACGGCCTGGCAAGGTTTGGATTAAAGCTCGAAAGCAGTAGAAGCCCGCTGGACGTCCTTGTTGTCGACGCTGCGCGAAAAACGCCGACCGAAAATTAACGAGATCAATCGATGCTGCTTACAGTTCCCTTTCCTGGTGCATACCCGGCCTGCTGCAGGACACGTCTGCAACTTGAAACTTATGGACTCTCTGCTGCAGGGCGCGTCTGCAACCTGAAACTTATGAACTCTCTGCTGCAGGGCAAGTTCGGGTTGGAACTGCACGACGCCAAGAAAAGTTGCGGCAAATCAAGGCCGTCCTCCGACAGCGCATGCATGAACCGGTCGCTCTCAGGGCTTGAGAACACCGACTCCCGCATACGTCGTGATCCAGTTCGTAGCTGTCTGAGCACGAAGGCTCAGACATGACCCGAACATGATAATTACGGCCACCCATACCCGGCGATACAGGGCACGATTTAACACTGTGAATTCTCCAGCACAGCATATGTGCAAAAACTGCACATAACCGCGTGCTGATAACGTGAACACAACGAGATACGAACGATCGGCAGTGGACCCAGCAATTACTGTGCCCTTGGATCGCCACGCTCGATGTCCTCGATCCAGGTGAATGCATTGTCCGGCTTGGTCTTTGAAAGTGGCTAAGGAACGGCCAGCAGAACCTTTCGTCTCTCTGCCGTTCCGGCTTAAGAGGCAAAAACGCGTTGAATGGGGTTATATAAGGTATCCCGCTCGATCGGAATGCGGCCGGCATCGCGAATGAGTTTCTCGATCTGCTCTCGAGTCATTCCCTGACTCGTCGGGGTTCCGGCTCCGTGGATAATGCGCTCTTCGACAATTGTGCCGTCGAGATCATCGGCGCCGAACCGAAGCGCGATTTGAGCCAGCGCCGGTGTGAGGGTAACCCAATAGGCCTTGATGTGCGGGAAATTATCGAGCATCAAACGCGAAACAGCGATCACCTTCAGATCGTCCATTCCTGTCGTCGTCGGCAAATGCGCGTATACCGTATGTTCGGGATGGAAGGCTAGCGGGATAAAACAGTTGAAGCCGCCCGTTTCATCCTGGAGCTCGCGCAACCGGACCAGATGATCGACACGCTCTTCGAGTGTTTCGATGTGTCCGTACAGCATGGTGGCATTCGAACGGATATCTGCTTTGTGAACGGCCTTCGCTACTTCGAGCCAGCGCGGACCGGACATCTTGTGACCGGCAATCAAAGGCCTCGCTCTTTCCGCGAAAATCTCGGCGCCACCGCCCGGACAGCTGCCCATGCCGGCGCCTGCTAGCTGTTCGATGACCCATTCGAGCGGTTGACGCGTGACCTTCGTGAAGAAGTCCAGCTCAACCATCGTAAATGCTTTGAGATGAACCGCCGGAAATCGATGCTTCAGGCCTCGCAGGACGTCGAGGTAGTACTCGAAAGGCAATTCCGGATTCAGCCCGCCGACGATATGGAACTCGGTCAACGAATCCGAGTATTGCTGCTCGGCAAAGCGAAACACCTCTTCGAGCAGCATGGTGTAACTCCCGTCCTGGCCGGGCTTTCGCGCATAGGCACCCTGGCACAACTGGCAGTCGATGACGCAGACATTGGTGTAATTGATATGCCGGTTGACGTTGTAGTATGTGCGGTCGCCATTCAAGCGCTCGCGTGTCACATTCGCAAGGCGGCCCAGCATGACGATGTCGTTTGATCTGAAAAGATCAACGCCCTCCTCAAAGGAAAGCCGCTCCCCGCGTTCTACCTTGCCCTGAATTGCGTTCAAGTCCGTCATTGTGCCCGAAATTATACATGAACCGGCGGGTGTGATATTGTCGGCGCCAACACATGTCGAGGATTTCAGTGCGGCATAATCTGGTCGTCCGGCTTACGCATTGGATCAACACACTGGCTTTTCTCGGGTTGATCGTCAGCGGTACGGCCATTCTGCTGGCTCACCCGAGGCTCTATTGGGGAGAGACGGGCGCCTATGGCAGCCCCGCACTGCTGGAGTTGCCGTTGCCGCTGAATACGGACCAATCGGGCTGGGGACGAAGCCTCCATTTTCTGGCTGCCTGGCTGTGTGTGCTGAATGGGATCGCCTACGTCGTATGTGGAATCCTGTCGCGCCACTTCGGAAAAGAGCAGGCCATGAAGTACAGTGCAGCTCAGCGGATCGCATACCTCACCGTGGTCTTTGTTCTCTTTCCGCTGATGATTGTGACAGGTCTCGCAATGTCTCCCGCGGTAACAGCGGCGCTTCCTTTCATCGGCAGCCTGTTTGGAGGGCATCAGTCTTCACGGACGATCCACTTCTTCGTAACGGACATCCTGGTCCTGTTCGTAATCGGCCATGTCGCGATGGTTGTTCTTTCCGGATTCGGGAGCGGGATGCGAGGCATGATCCTCGCTCAAAAAGTACTCGTGAGCG
>DASXLG010000183.1 GCA_036496425.1 Terriglobia bacterium
AAAGCGATCACGGAGATCTTTTCGCAAATTCAGGTGGCAGCAGGCAATACCGCAACAGTATTAATCGAAGGTGAGAGCGGTACTGGAAAAGAGCTGGTTGCAAAAGCAATTCATCTCGAGAGTGCGCGCGCAAAACAGGCATTTATCGCCGTCGACTGCGGTGCGATTCCGGAATCGCTTATCGAAGCAGAATTGTTCGGAGCGAAAAAGGGCTCATATACAGGTGCGACGTCGGATCGGCCCGGCCTTTTTGAAGCCGCGCATCGAGGCACAATCTTTCTCGATGAAATTTCAAATACCACACCTGCTTTGCAGGCTAAACTGCTGCGCGTGATCCAGGAGAGGGAAGTGCGCCGGATCGGGGAGACAGCGGGCCGCTCCGTCGACGTTCGCCTGGTGGTCGCGAGCAACCAGAATCTCGAGTCAATGGTCGAGGGCGGCAGATTTCGGAAGGACCTGCTTTATCGCCTCATGGTGCTGCACATCAAGATGCCCCCATTACGCAAGCGCCCCGACGACATTCCGATACTCGCGCAAGCGTTTCTGCAGAAATTGAATGCCGCCAACAAAACAAAGAAATATTTCGACTCTGAGGCCGTGAATCGACTGTCCACCTTTCAGTTCCCGGGGAATGTACGCGAACTCCAAAATGCGATCGAGCGCGCGTTTTTCTCGACAAAGGGCAGCTCCATTCAGAGTGTCTCCGTCGAATCGCAAGCGGAGTCCCTTCCCGCGGGGAGTGAAGACGTGCAGTTGTGGTTCAAGGATCTGTCCGAGGGACGGAAGGATTTTTGGTCCGCTGTTTATAGCAAGTATAAGAGACGGGATATTTCACGGGAGAAGGTCCTGGCCCTGGTTGATTTCGGCTTGAGATCCACGCGAGGAAATTACAAGACCATGGCGGAACGCCTCCGGCTGAAAAATAAAGACTACCGGCGCTTTATGGATTTCCTCCGCCGGAGCGATTGTCTGCTCGACTTCAGGCCGTATCGCAAACTGGCGCCGGCCGGTGAGAATTGATGCCGGGGTGACAAGGCGCCTGAGCTTCCTTGCGCCGGACAACGCGGGCGCTGGTGCCGGACAAGCGTTTCCAGTTTAAGGTTCGAGTTCTACTTGATCAACTTCAAGTAGTGGAAGACTGGCTCGCCGGAGATTGTGTCCGTGCCATCCCTTGTAGCGTCGGAGAGCAACCGCCTGGCAAGCCGATTGGATGCCACGTTTGTTTTCGCGGCGACCGCCTCGAGGTAGAATTCACGGATACCGTTCCTTTTCAGGCCGGTCCGCAGCTCGTCGAGGGCCTGCACCACCGTCTCTGTTCCCAGGCCACGACCGCGCCTGGGTTCGATGACGGCACACCCGAGGTGAAAGCAGGCAACACGGCCTACCGATTTGACCTGGAGGAACACTGCGATGGACTGTACGATTCCTGCAGCGATGCTGGCGTATGTTAATCGCAGTTCTCCCTTTGGTTGGTCAACGAGGACCTTAAGCTCAGGATAAATGTCGCACGCCCGCATCTTCACAGTGCCCTTGTCGAGTGCGGCCTGCAAGTACACGAGCGCATCCATCATATTGGTCATCTGAGGCATGCAGTTATGCTTTCTCCGACGACGGAGAGCGATTGCTCAAGAAACAAATCACAGTGCTATGTGCCGCGCCGGATTTCTTATTATGTCATCGAACTTAGACGGCTTCGGCAGATGTCCAGCATCTCCTTCACTCCAGCTTCCGCCTCTTTGCCGTAAGCCAGAGCTTCAGGTAGCGCGGCGAACTCCAGCGCTGATGCCATTTTCTTCAACAGTTCATCGATGGCTGCGTCCGCGTCACTGGCTTTCAGTCCGACTGTTGTGGAGAGCGTCCGGAAGTCTCCACGGCGCAGGTTGTCGTCCCGGCCATTGAGCTTGAGGGCCAAACGGTCATGCTTCAGGCGCGGAAAGACGCGCGTTGTGACGGCATCGTAAAGCGGGGCCATGCGGACGCTGCGGAATTGGCGATCCCCAGGCTCCGCGATTTTCAGCAATGCCATATTTTTGAGATGCATATCGCCATCGGCAATGAGCCACGCAAAAAGCGCGCGGGGAATAAGGGTGACGAGGTCCTGTTCCGGCGCGGTGGATAAAGGCCGGATCGCACGGGCGACGCGTTCCATGGTGCTGTCGTATTTTGCCTCTGTGGGCAGATCGAGGACGGAACACATGTCTTCCATGGCGAGCATTCTTCCGTCGTCCGGACCCTGCCGGATATCGAAGCGTTCAACGATGAGGGCGGGGGGCAGATCGTCGGGCATCCGGATGAGCGCGGTTTCAGGAGTCTCGAGTCCGGCGGCCCGGCCAAGGGTCATGGCCATCCATTCGACAATGGGCAGGGCCTCATAGCCGCTGGTGCCGGCGGGCTTGAAAATATGCGTGAAGGGCCGGCCCGTGCTGGGTTGGAGCGTGCCGTCCTGGTCGAGGTACATCGGGGCTTTGATCTGGATACCGGAGAGGCGCGGCGTATCCCCGTGGTCGTAAATCAGAGCGAGCGAGCGCTCGAACCCCTGCTGGATCTCTCCTCCTCCAGGGCCTGCATAACGGCCGAGGAAAACGCCATCCTTTGTATATTGCGCGAGCCGGGTCCGCAGAATGTCGGGCGGCAACGTGGCGAGTTCCGCTTCGGATTCGACGATGGTGATATTCGAGGTGTACCGCTTTCCCGAACGGAGCAGCGCACGTTCATCCTGATCTTTGAGGATGTGTTCGAGCCAGCCTTCCGGGAGGAGCGAGATGATGAACGGCGGCAATTTGCCGGGTGTCGTTTGCCGGACCAGAGGTGGCCCGGCATTGTCGATCGGAGTCCAGCGCCATTCAAAACCGTCATGCCGCAGATGCCCGATCGGATGGCCATGCCAGGCGACGACGAGATTGAACGCGGCTTTGTTGACGGCGGCGGCGGTGGCGGCGGCAGGACGATGTAGCAGAAAGCGTTCCGCGTGTTCTCCCTCCCGATACCATTCGTTTTCACGGGCCAGAGCCCATACGGCATCGGCCGTTGCTTTCGGATCGCCATATTCTTCGATCAGGCGTTTGGCGATCTCGCCGCGCATGCCGGTATCAATCGACGCCGCGTGTTCGCTCCGCAGCCGGAACGCTTCGAGGAAGCGCTGGCGCATGGACGAGACATTGACGTGAAACTCGCCCATGCCGTCATCAACCACGGCGGACGCTATAGAAGGATGCGGCGGCGCCTGGTTCTGAATAATTTCGAGCGCCCGGATGCGCATGCGCTGCTTGCGGCGGGCGCTGATGAACAACCGGCCGTCGCGGGTGGGGCCGAGCAGCATCGCGCTCGCCGCCGACAAGTACGCTTTCGGATGAGATAGTTGGCAATACGGACGGCGTGGCGCAAAACCGTGGCGTCGATGTCGTCACCGGCATCGACATAAATCCCGCGCATGAGCTGGACCAGGGTACCCGTTTCAGCCCGGTAGTGGCTGCGGGCTTTATCCAGATTTTCACCGACCAGATGGAGCGCCATTTCTAACTTTCCCGTACTTCAGGTACGAATAGGTTAGATAGCGGTCGCCCCGAATTGCAAGCCATTATTCCAACTATCCCGTACCTGAAGTACGAGACAGTTGAAATCCTCTTTGTGTTACGAAAGGTAAACAAGGCTTCATATTATGCCGTCCAATTGTCGAAATCGGCCAAGGTTGGTCCCGGCCGGTACACTAACCCAGCCCGTATACTGATCGAAGCACAGCGATCCCTTCATCACGCGAAAGCGGTAGCCGATGAGCATCGCTCCAAGCAGCGCTAACGATTGAGAATCGCACTCTATTTCGATGAAGATGCGCAAACCTATGCAGACTGAGTTCGGACCAGAAGCCGCGCGAGAACGTTAGTCAGCCCGTCGAGAGCTGTCGCGGCAGGCAATGAAAAGGTCAGCTGGGGGCGTCCCTGATCGTCCTGTTCCACAAGATCGCTGAGGCTTTGCTTCAGTGTTGCCGCCAAGGCGCTCGTTGCCGCGTTCGATTCTGTGGAATCCGGCGGCGCCGGCAACAGTTCGCCAACGAATTGAAACGCAGCGCTGAGCAACTGTCCGCCGCTAATGGAGAGTTTTTCGCGGCGGGCGTTGCGGTCGGCGGCGATCCGGGCTATCTCGAGTTCACTATCGCGGCGGAGACTTTCATCACGTGGGGCTTCGGGGCGTGCCCCGAGCAGAACCTCGAGACGCCGGCGAAGTTCTTCGATGCCGCCAGCGAGGTCGACTTGATCCACGTCGCTGTCGGCATCCAAGGCAGCAAGCGCTAAATCATGCTTTGCGGAAAGCGTGCTGAGAAGTTTTTCCTCGATTGTTTCTTCGGTTACCAGGACGAATACCTGTACCGGCTGTTCCTGGCCCATGCGGTAAGCTCGAGCAATACGCTGTTCCAATACGGCAGGGTTCCACGGAAGGTCGACATTGATCACGGTGTTTGCCGCTTGCAGGTTCAGCCCGGTCGATCCGGCGTTTGTCGTCAGGAATAGACGGCAGCCGGGATTGCTCTGAAATTCCTGAACTAATCCCTGCCTGAGCTTTTGCGGTACCGAACCGTCAAGACGGACAAAACGCAGGGCGCGCCTCTTCAGGAGAGGCTCGATCAGGTCGAGCATAGTGGTCCATTCCGAGAAGAGCAGCACCTTGCGATTCTCTTCGGAAAACAACTGCTCGAATAAGTTGTCGAGTTCTTCCAGTTTTGAGGAATATCCAGGCGCCTGTTTGTCCACGAGGAACGTGCTGTTCGCGGACATGCGGCACATGAGCAGGTGCTTCTGAAGGCGGAGCAGGTCCATTTCGGTCAGAAATCTCTTCCGCGTAATCCTGCTGACGATTTGCATGTGCGAGGCGTGCAAGCCTGACTGTTCTTCGGTCGGCGCGATGCGGATGATCTCGTTTGTGCGTGCGGGGAGCTGTTGGCGCACAGACTGGCGTGTGCGCCGGAGCAGCACGGGCCGGAGATTCTCGCGCAGTTCGCCGAGGTTTTTGTAGCCGAGGACTTTCCCTCTTTCATCGACGACACGGTGGCGGTTATAAAAACGAAACGCAGGGCCGAGCCGCCGGTCGTCAATGAACTGGACGACCGAATACAGGTCGTCCAGCCGATTCTCAAGCGGCGTGCCCGATAGAACAAGCGCGAACCGCGAACGAAGACCTTTAATGACGCGGCTGGTTTTCGCCTCCCAGTTCTTGATGCGCTGTCCTTCGTCCAGAATGATGAGATCCCAATTCACGTGCTCGATCGACAGGATGTCTCGCAGAACCTGTTCGTAGTTGCACACGGTGAAGAAGCAATCATTGGCGTACTGGCTGCCCCGCGAGGCGACACCACCCGTGATCAATTGGCAATCGCGGCCACAGAAACGATGTATTTCGTTCCGCCACTGCGATTTCACTGATGCGGGGCAGACGACCAGCACCTTCGATATACCGATTTCGCGTGCCAGCAGCTCTGACACTCCTATGGCTTGGATCGTCTTTCCGAGTCCCATGTCGTCGGCAAGAACGGCGCGTCCCGCACCGGCGGCGAACGCGATGCCGTCTAGTTGATACGGCAATAATTCAACCTTGAGAAGCTCGCGGCGAAGAGGGTGTGACTCCGGCTCAACTCGAATCTCAGCGACGCGCCGCTCGATCCGATCGAGCAGTAGACGGCGCTGGATGAGTTCTTCCGCATCCGGATAGATGTTGACAGTGTGTCCCTGCCTTTCCAGACATTGGACCCGTTTGAGCAGGTCTGCTACATCCTCGACGTCGCGATCCCGCAGCGCCTCCATCGTCTCACCGGATTCCGGATCTAATTTCGCGGGAAGCAGGAGTCTCAGCGACGCACGATCGCCGTACCGAACGTGAACGCCGATCGTCTTGCGTTTGTACGGCCGCTTCAATTGCGCCGCGGTGAAACGCCGGTTCAGCTTCGTAAGAACCTGCAGGATGTGCTTGCAGGTCCCGAGCGTGTTGGTGCGGAAGTCCGGACATGCGCAATAGGAGTCCCCCGGCTCGCGCCCGCGCACGGCGACGCGATACGTCTTGCCGGAAACTGTGCTGCTAACGGCATAGTCTGTCCACGGTTGGTCCGGATCGGCCGACCTGACGGTCATCCGTTCCGCGCGAGCGCGCTCCCGCCGCTCCTCGATGGCGCGTTCGATGAGTTCCTGTTCGCTTAAGCTCTCGATAGGCACGCGCTCCGGAGGCGGCGCTGACAGCCCCAACGCCATCTTTTCGTCGAGAATGAACGCAAAAGTGGCCCCGACATGCCGGCACAACGACTCGCAGCGGGTGCAGTGCCATTGCAGGCGGCCGTAAGCCGGATCTGCCAGACTGATCGTAACGGCCGCGCGCGCCGATTCACTCCCATCCGGTTCCGCAGGGAACCGCAGCCGAAAGAAATCCGGACTCAGGCACACGTCTTCCTCAATGCGGAAGTCCCACTTATCTCCGGATCGCAACAACCTCGCCGAATCGTTTCCGAGCAGCTTGAGTGTTTGCTGGTAAGACAGCCGCGAGAGCTTGTCGATGAGCGTCAGTTCGGTGCTTTTCTTCGTTGCACGGGAATCAAGTTCGTTCATGAAACTCCTCGATGACTTTCAATGCTGAACTCTCCTGTATGAAGTTCTTTAGTAATGAAGGTCAGGGCCGGGAAAGGTCCACATCTATGGCTGCCGCGCGAAATTTCAGCAAGATTTGGGAGAGTTTGAATGATGTGTATCGAACTTCGGGGTTTCTCCGAAGATCATCAAATCGGTCGTTCTTCGTGATCGCCGAAGTCCCGATTCCGAAACCGCCGTGTTAAGATCGGCCCAGAATGTCTCTTGAATTCGGATGGGATCCGAAGAAGGCGAAAGAGAATCTATCAAAGCACGTCGTTTCCTTTGAGGAGGGGATGACGGTATTCGCAGACCCACTGGCAAAGATCTTCAAGGATGAAGACCACTCGCACGCCGAACATCGTGAAATAATTATTGGACATTCAGCAAGAGAGCGTCTGCTTCTGGTTTCGTTCGCAGCCGAAGGGACCCGGGTTCGGATCATCAGTGCCCGTAAAGCGACAGCCACAGAGCGCAGAGACTATGAAGAAAACACCTAACCGTAAGAAAGAAACTGTTAAAAGCGACGATTTGAAAGCAGAGTACCGTTTCGATTACAGCAAGGCAGGATCAAATCGGTTTGCCGCGGCGATGTCGGGCGGGACTGTTGCGGTTGTTCTTGAGCCCGATGTGGCGGCCGTGTTCAAGTCATCGGAGGCCGTCAACTCGTTTCTAAGGTCTGCGATATCGGCAATGCCGGAACGCCTCGCACCGAAGCGGGGGCCGACAAGGAGATGAACACGGTGCCGGCGCGGCCAGGCGATTCTTCGCAACGGCTCCGACTCGAACCCGAACTGATTCCCGCCGGATCCATAACGTCAGGCTTCACATTATGCCGTCAAGCGGCAAAACGCACAAATTTCGCTTGCTTCAAGCCCGGTAGATCATGAATATGGCAGGCAAAACATGGACGAAATTAAAGCTGAATTAAAACGCAATGTCCGGAATGCCGGCTGGGCGGGATTTGCGTCCTTCATACTGATCTTGATCAGCGCGACGGTTCGGCTGCCGGGAACGCCGCCCAACGTGTTTAACGGTATTACCCCATTCGCTGGTTTTGAGCTGGTTCATAACAGAGCGGAACTGGAAGCCATCCTGGGGCCGGCCGGTTCGGAGGCTCGAAGGGTTATTGCCGGAAGAAAGTCGGCGCCCGG
>DASXLG010000184.1 GCA_036496425.1 Terriglobia bacterium
TCGGCGATCTCCGCTTCGACCGACGCGATTTTCTTTTCCAGATTGTCGGCTTCGCGTTCCAGCTGTTCGCGCCTGTTCTTGGAAAGCGCGGGTGGCGCGGGGGAAATCAGGGGTCGCACCCCTAATTCCTGGGTTTCGGAATCAGGGGTGCGACCCCTGATTTCCCCTGCGCCACCTTCCCCCTCATTGAGCCATTCTTCAAAAGCGCTCAGCCGGTCGAAGGCGTGCGCGATCCCATCCTCGATGTACATCAGGTGCGTCGCGATTTTCTGTACCAGGTAACGGTCGTGCGTTACGAACAGGATCGTTCCGGGATATTCCGCTAACGCAGTCTCCAGTGCCTCCCGCGCCGCGATGTCGAGATGGTTCGTCGGTTCATCGAGCGCCAGGAGTTGAGGCGCCGCGTAGATGATCCTCGCCAGCGTCAGGCGCGATTTCTCGCCACCGCTCAAGCTCGCGACTTTTTTGAACACGTCCTCGCCGCTGAAGAGAAACTGTGCAACGTAAGAGCGCAGCTCCCCGTCGCTTGCGGTCGGGTCGAGATCCCGGATTTCATCCAGCACGCTCAACTGCGGGTCCAGATCCTGAAGTTGCTGGTCGTAGTAACCCACGTCCAGGGCTTCGTTCCATTCCAGTTCACCGTCGAGGGGAGATCGCGCTCCGACCAGCGTTCTCAACAGCGTTGTCTTTCCAGAGCCGTTCGCCCCGAGGATCGCCCACCGTTCGCCCCGCTGAACTTCAAACCGGATGCCCCGAACCAGGGGCTTATCGTCATACCCGACCGCGAGCGCCCGGGTTGTCAGAATGTAGCGGCTCGTACGCTCGACCGGCATGAAACGAAACTTCACTTTTTCGGAAGCGCCTCTCGGCTTTTCGATCGGTTTCACGCGCGCAAGCAATTTCCGTCTCGATTGTGCCTGCTTCGTCTTCTGTCCCGCGAGGTTGCGCCGGATGTAGTCTTCCTGCTTATCAATCCATTCTTTCTGAAGTTGCCATTCCTTTTCCTGACGCGCCAACCGCTCTGCGCGTTCTTTCAGATATTCCGAGTAATTGCCGCGGTAGTCCTGGATCCTTCCGCCGGAGACCTCGATGATTCGATTGGCAACGCGATCCAGAAAGAATCGATCGTGAGACACCACGACAACGGTTTTGTCCGTCTCTTTCAGGAATTTCTCCAGCCATTCAATCGACCGGATATCGAGATGATTCGTAGGCTCATCCAGAAGCAACAGTTCCGCATTCGAAAGAAGAAGCTTCGCCAGCGCCAGCCGATTCTTTTCGCCGCCGGACAGATTGCGGCTCGGCCGATTCAATGCGTCCTTCCCGAATCCGACGCCCTGCAACGCCGCCTGGGTTCGTGCCGTGTAGCTGTAACCACCCTTCAGCTCGAATTCATGCTGGAGGTGTGAATAGCGGTCGAGTACGGTTGTCTCGGCGCCGTTCGCGATCGAATGTTCGAGATCCCGCAGGTCCTTTTCGATGCGGCGCAGATACTCCGAGGCGCGCAATCCTTCTTCCAGGATGGAAGTGCCTTCGTGAAAGTCGGGAATCTGATCGAGCGTGCCGATTCCCAGCATGGATTTACGCGTCAACGCTCCGGAGTCGGGTTCATGGACCCCGCCGACCAGCTTGAGGAGGGTTGTTTTTCCAGCGCCGTTCGCGCCGATCAAGCCTACTTTTTCGGAGGGGTTGATCTGGAAAGAGACGTCTCGAAGCACGTCCTGAGATCCGAACGACTTCGAGACGCCATTAAGCTGTACGATCACGACCCGGTGAGCAGATTATGCTGCTTTCTTCGCTGCCGTAATCTTGCTCGGATCCTTCAGAATCTCGATCGCCTTATTCAACTGGCGGTCTTCTTCCTTAACCGGCGCTTTCGGAGTCACGGTGGCGGGAGGCGTGACATCGGAGTCGCCGCTCAGATCGATCGCCTCTTCGGAATACTGTTTGACTTCAATTGTGGGCTTGATGCCGGAGTCCGCCGGTTCCATCTCCTGAATTTCTTTTCCGTCCGGCGTGAAGTACTTCGCCGTGGACAACAGCAGGGCATAGCCGTCATCCAGCGGAATCAACTTCTGAACCGAACCGACGCCGAACGTTTTCACTCCCACGACCTGGCCGCGATGATTGTCTTCAATAGCGCCTGCAATCAGTTCGGCCGGACCGGCCGTTCCCTGATTCACGAGGACCGCCACGGGGGCTTTGGTCACACCCTGTTTCGGATCCGCCGAGAATGTCTGCTTCGCCTGTTTCTGTCCCTGCAACAAGGCCAGCGTCCCGGAATCGACGAAGAAATTCGCCACTGCGAGAGCTTCCTTGTCGTCACCACCGGCAGAGTACCGGAGATCCAGGATCACGCTGCTCGCCCCCTTCTTCAGCAGGCTATCCAGTTGCCGTTTTGCCTCCTGCGCCTTGCCTGAGGTGATGTACGGGATCTTCACGTACGCAATGTTGTTGTCGAGCATCTTCGCTTCAACCGGCGGCGATTGAACGATTTCACGAGTGACATTTATTGGTTCCGGATCTGCCCGGCGTGCTCTGATCACGGAAAGCGCCGCGGGTTTGCCGGCAGGAATGGAGAGCATGGCATCGATCTGAATGAGGTTCATCTCGCGCGTGGTCATGCCGTCGATGGACTCGATGATATCGCCGGAGTTCAGGCCGGCTTTAGCCGCCGGGCCACCCGGAATCGTCGATATGATGACGGGATATCCGAGCCGCGCAGGCTTTGCCATAACAACACCGATCCCCGGTGTTTTCTGTGGGTTGGCGGTGGATTCCTTATAAAATGTCACATCCCTCGGTGAGAGATACCCGCCGTACGGATCGACATTTTCGAGCAGACCGCGAATAGCGCCGTCGACGGCGGTTTTGACATTCGGGTCATCGACGTAGTCGTTCTGGATCCGGCTCAGGACCTCTGTGAAAATCGATAGCTGCTGGTACGATCCGTTCTGCGCGCTGACGCGCCCGAGCATGCCGCCGACGATGGCGTATATGACGAGGACCGAAGAGATCAGCAGAATCGAGTACTTACTCTTCGAATTCAAATGGAACCTCCCGAGGGTAGACGTAGATTCGAATATTGTATCATGAAAAATATGCGGGTTATGGCTCTCGACGTCGGTGATAAAACCATCGGCGTTGCCATCAGCGATGCGCTTCTTCTAACCGCCCAGCCCCGCCCGACACTCCGGCGGAAAAACCTGAAATCCGACCTCGAGACCCTCCGCTCGCTCGCCGCGGAGAACGAGGTCCACGAAATCGTCGTCGGCCAGCCCCTCCATATGGACGGAAAGCCAAGTGCCCAGAGTGATAAAGTGGCCCGCTTCAGCGAACAATTGCGTAAGGTCGTGGATCTGCCGATTGTCTTTTGGGATGAACGTCTTACAAGCTTTGAGGCCGAGCAGCATCTGGAACAGATGGGAATGAACTGGCGCAAACGGCGTGACCACGTGGATAAGATCGCTGCGATGATCATTCTTCAGAACTACCTCGACAGCCGGGCAGGTCATCCTGCATGAAACGTTTGCTCATTGTTTTCGCTGTGTTGCTTGCTGGTGCCGCCGGACTCGTTTTGTATGTTCACCACGAATGGCACACGACCGGGAGCAGCGCCGAAGGCGGTACCGTGGAGATCCCACACGGCCTTCGCACCCGTGAAATTGTTGGACTACTTCACGATAAAAAGGTCATCCGGAGTGCCGACAGCGCTCTGCTCTACATCTTTTATAGCGGAGCGCGGCATAAGCTGCAGGCGGGTGAATATGCATTCGATCACCCGATGACGATTCCCGAAGTCATCGGGAAACTGGCTTCCGGAGCCGTTGTCCTGCACAAATTCACGGTTCCGGAAGGGCTTACAACCGAAGTTATCGCGCAGAAGTGGCAGGAACAGGGTTTCGGGGCGGCAGAGGAGTTTTCGGATGCCGCGGCCGCCGCGACCGATCTGGTTCACCGCTTCGACCAGCGGGCCGCTTCCGTCGAAGGTTATCTGTTTCCTGAAACCTATTCGTTCCGGAAGCATACGACGGCCCGGCAGGCGGTTGAGACCATGATCGCCCGCTTCCAACAAATCGAAGGCAAGCTTCAGCAGACCGTTCCCTCCGACAAGTGGCCCCTCAATCTACATGACACCGTGATCCTGGCATCGCTTGTCGAAACCGAGGCGGCCGTGCCGGATGAAAGACCAATGGTAGCGTCCGTGTATCTGAACCGCCTGAACCGGCACATCCTGCTTCAATGCGATCCGACGGTGATCTACGCCCTTGAGCGGTCTTCTAAATATCGAGGCACATTGACGCTGGCAGACCTCCAGTTCAATTCGCCCTACAACACCTACGTGAAGCCAGGTCTGCCACCCGGCCCGATTGCCAATCCCGGCTACGCCTCCTTGCTTGCCGCAATTCAGCCCGCCACAACGAACTACCTCTTCTTTGTGAGAACGGTGGAATCCCGTCACACGTTTTCCGAAAACCTCGCCGCCCACAACCGCGCTGTCGCAGCCTATCGGAAATTAAAGAAGTCTTAAGCCCTTAGTTAGTTTTCGCTTGGCATTTTTAAGATATTGTCGACCGTAATCACATCCAATGGCGCCTTACGAGCTATCAGGCGAAGTCCCAGCTTCTGGAGGGCATCGAAAAGCGACGACGGTGATGAAGCCCCGTCGACCAGCCGAAGGACATCCGGAGGAAGAATGACTCCGGCGACCACCGCGGATCGAATCAACATGGCGCGGTAATCCTCCTGCGTCACCTCGAAAGAGATGTCGTACTTGCCTTTGTGCTCAGTCGTATCCACCACCGGGCGGTCCAGAAAACGTTCGAGGGTTCCAGCCAGCGTCGGCATATCGAGGCGCTTTGCTTCGAACTTGCCGTTCGAAAAGCTCAGGGAAGACCCACGGCCAAGGTTGATGGAAATACCCTGATTCGAACCTCCGCCGGTGAAAGCCTGTGGCGCTTTGGCGTCCACGTTCTCCGACTCCGGGTCTGCCGGAGCCTCGGTCATCTTTAATCCGCCTTTGTCGACTTCAAGCGCGTAAACCGGAAAATCCTTCTGCTCCCGGTGAAACTTGAGCTGGAACCGCTCCGCGAGGAGTGTCTGGATCATTTCGGGCAGTTGGGACGGCAGACCGCTGTCCGGCAGCGTGGCCGCAACGTCGAATCGACTGGTTCCAATCCAGTCAGGACCGGAGACCTGATACAGCTTCACGCGGTACGCCGCCGCAATGTAGTCCTTCAGTGTGAGATACGAGACGCGGACCTGCGCCCCGTCGATCCGAACTCCCCCGACCGTGCCTTGCGGCGGCGGCCCGTCCGGCGCCGGCCGAATCGACGCGACCTCGAATGCGGGTCTGGGCGGGTTCTGCGCAAGCATTGTGGTGGCGCTCAACATGATTCCCAGACCGACGCTTTTGATGTGCATAGATCCTCCTGTTATTTACAGGAGTAGATTTAGCGCGCTCGCTGTGCACTGTCGCCGGTGTTTCGGCGAACGGGGCATTCGGACCGGTGAACGGTGAAACCTCGCGTTATCTGAACGCTGGATTCTCCCGATACTGCTTCAGCGACATCTGGTTTTGATCGCGTTTGGAAAGGATTGGATCTTTGATGGGCCAGTCGATGCCGACTTCCGGATCATTCCACGCAATTCCGGCTTCGCATGAGGGCTGATAGTAATTGGTTTGTTTGTATTGCACTTCGCACACGTCCGACAAGGTTGCAAAGCCGTGGGCAAAGCCGACCGGAACCAGGAGCTGAGTTTTGTTCTGCCATGTCAGCTCGACCGTAAATGCCCGGCCAAACGTCGGCGAGCTCATGCGCAAGTCGACCGCGACGTCCAATATCCGCCCGACGGTGCAGCGGACCAGCTTAGCCATAGGCCCCCGCATGTCCTGATAATGAAGTCCGCGGAGGACGCCGTACCCCGAGCGGGAATGCGAATCCTGGACGAACTCATAATCCAGGCCGGCTGCAGCAAAATCCCGTTTTTGCCAGGATTCTATAAAAAAGCCGCGATCGTCCTGGAAGTGATCGATGTTGAGGAGGAGCAGTCCGTCGATAGGGGTTTTCGTGACGCGTGTTTTCATGATTGCGCTCGTTCCATAATGAGTCGTGATTGTTTATCTGGCGCTTGGTTCCAATGTCGGTGACCGCGAGGAACACCTCCGTTCGGCGCTTCGAGGTCTCGCGAGTCACGGTATTAAAATTCTCAAGTGCGCATCCGTTTATTCGACGGAACCTCGAGAAGTTCTCGACCAGCCGTGGTTCTTAAACACCGTCGTCCAGGCCGATACCATTCTGTCTCCCGGCAGCCTGTTGAAAACCTGCCTGGAGATCGAGGGAGAAAACCACCGAACCCGCGGTCAACTCAAAGGTCCACGAACGCTCGACATCGACATCCTATTTTACGGGAATGAACTCGTCCGGGAACCGGGTTTGACGATACCTCATCCCAGCTTTTCAGAGCGGCGGTTCGTTCTCGCACCGCTCTCTGAAATCGCGGCCTCTTTGATAGATCCCCTCAGCGGGGAGACGATCGAAAACCTTCTCGCGCGCTGCAGCGATACGGCTACAGTAACTCCCGTATCCGATGCTCAAGCTTTCTGGCGTCCTTCGCCGAACGGACCGCAATAAAAACCGTATTTTCTCCGGCAATCGTCCCGATGGCTTCCGGCCATCCCGTCTCGTCGAGAGCCTGAGAGACGGTGGAAGCGTGTCCGGCTCCGGTCTTGACCACAACGATATTCTGCGCCGCGGCCACATCGATCAGAAACTCTCGAATGATCCGCCGCCAGGAATCTTCAGCGGCCGGCATGGCCGCCGGGTCCGCATCGACGACCGCATAAACCCCGCCGGCTTTGGCCAGGCGCAGTTCCTGGATATCGCGGGAGAGGGTCGACTGCGATACGTTGATGTGCCTCGACTTCAACCCGTGCATCAGGTCGTCCTGGCTGGCGATCTCGCCGCTTCGGACCAGGTCGAGGATCGCTTTGTGCCGCTGGCGCTTCATGTCGATATGCTCCTGCGGATTATAGCAACAAAGGGATTGACCCCTCCAGGTACCCGTTGCATACTTATGCGTCTGTATGAATAACTATTCAGCAGCCGCACAGGCGGCACCATCGGACTTTTTATCGGCAAAGCAACTTCGGCGTCAGGATCTGTTCGAATTGCTGACGCTTTCGCGGGACTTGCGTTCCCGCACGATGTTCGCGCAGGCATTGCGCGGCAAGTCGGTGGCAATGATCTTCGAGAAGCCCTCGCTGCGCACCCGCGTGACCTTCGAGGTCGCCATCCGCCAGCTCGGCGGCTGGCCGGTGATCCTCGGTTCGACCGAAAGCCGGCTCGGGGAACGCGAACCCGTGCAGGATCTTGCCCGCAATCTTTCCTGCTGGGTGGACGCGATCGTGGCCCGCGTGTTCAGCCATGACGACCTGGAAACCCTCGCCCTCTTTGCGACGGTTCCCGTGATCAACGGCCTCAGTGATGCCGAACATCCCTGCCAGGCTCTGGCGGATCTGCTTGCGCTCTCGGAAAAATGGACAAGCTTTACCGGCAAAGAACTGGTTTATGTCGGCGACTGGAACAACGTCTCCCGCTCGCTTTTCCACGTGTGCTCCACCGCCGGCCTGAAGTTCCGGGCCATCTGCCCCGAGAACTACGGTCCCACAAAAGATGAGCACGTGGAGTGGTCGACCAGGCCCGCGGATGTCAAGGGCGCCGATGCCATCTATACCGACGTCTGGGCCAGCATGGGGCAGGAAGATGAGCTGGCAGAACGCATCGAGATTTTCCGTTCCTATCAGGTGAACGAAGACCTCATGGCGAAGACCGGCAAGCCGACATTATTCATGCACTGCCTTCCGGCTCATCGCGGGCAGGAAGTGGCGGACTCGGTTATCGAATCGGATACTTCCATAGTGTTTCAGCAGGCCGCCAACCGGTTGCCCGTGGAAAAAGCAATTCTCGTGACTTTTGTGGAGAACAGTTATGACTCAGAAGGTGAAGAAGGTCGTTCTGGCGTACTCGGGCGGTCTGGACACGTCGATCATCATTCCCTGGCTCAAGGAAAACTATGGCTGTGAAGTTATCGCCATGGCCGGGAATGTCGGCCAGGATGACGAGCTTTATGGCCTCGAAGAAAAAGCCCTGAAAACCGGCGCCTCGAAGTGTTTCATCGAAGACCTCCGCAGAGAATTCGTCACCGAGTACCTGTGGCCGCTGGTCAAATCCGGGGCGGCGTACGAAGGCAAGTATCTGCTGGGCACCGCGATCGCGCGGCCCTTACTTGCAAAACGTCAGATTGAAGTCGCACTGGCTGAAGGCGCCGACGCGGTTGCTCACGGCTGCACCGGCAAAGGCAACGATCAAGTCCGCTTCGAGCTGGCCTACAAGGCATTCGCTCCTCAGCTTAAAATCATCGCGCCGTGGCGCGAATGGAACATCGCGTCCCGTCATGACGCAATCGCCTACGCAAAAGAGCGGAACGTCCCGGTTTCCGCGACCGACGACAAGATTTACAGCCGCGACAGCAATCTCTGGCACATGAGCCACGAAGGCGGAATTCTGGAAGATCCCTCGCAGGCGCCGCCGGAAGATCTGTTCATGCTGACGCTGGATCCGCGTTCCTGCCCCGAAGGCGAAAGCGAAATCACCATCGATTTCGAGCAGGGCGTTCCCGTCGGCCTGAACGGCTACCGCATTCCCGCCGTCCAGCTGCTCGAAGACTTGAACGAAATTGCGGGAACCAACGGAATCGGCCGCGCCGACTGCGTCGAAAACCGTATTGTCGGAATGAAATCCCGCGGCGTTTACGAGACGCCGGGCGGAACGCTCATTACCGCCGCGCACCGCGAACTCGAGTCGCTCGTTCTCGACCGGCAGACCCGCCACCACAAAGATATCCTCAGCATCACATACGCGCAGTTGGTCTACGACGGACAATGGTTCAATCCCCTGCGCGAAGCGCTCGATGCCTTCTTCGAGAAAACCCAGGAAGTCATGACCGGCTCCATCACCATGAGCCTCTACAAAGGCACGATGGCCGTGAAGAGCCGCCAGTCGCCATTCAGCTTGTACCGACAGGACATCGCATCCTTTGACACCGGCAGTTACAATCATCACGACGCCGAAGGTTTTATCAACCTCCTCGGTCTTCCGGCTGCGGTGCGGTCCCGGCTGATGGTGAATCAATATGAAACTATGGCAAGGACGGTTTGAGGAGGAGAGCGACCCGGTCTTCGAAAAGATGAACCGGTCGCTCGGCATCGATGCCGTCCTCCTCGACGTCGATATCCGCGCCAGCCGCGCGCATGCGCGTGCGCTGCTCGGTTGCGGCGTGCTTACCCAGGACGAATGGAAGGCCATCGACCAGGGCCTCGAGCAGATCCTTTCCGAATACACGCCCGAGCAGGTCAAAGCCACGCCTTACGAAGACATCCATACGTTCGTCGAAGCGACCCTGGCTTCGAAGATCGGAGCGCCCGCCGGCAAACTGCACACCGGCCGCAGCCGCAACGATCAGGTTGCGACCGATTTCCGCTTGTTTGTACGCAAGGCGATCGGCCTCATTCTCGCCGACCTCGAAGCGCTCCGGCTCGCGCTTTCCGAAATCGGGGAGAAGTACGCCCGCGTCATTATTCCTGCATATACGCATCTGCGCCGCGCGCAGCCGATCCTCTGGAGCCAATACTGTCTCGCTTACGAAGAAATGTTCGGTCGTGATGCCGAGCGTCTCGAGCAATCCCTGAAGCGTGTCGACATTCTTCCGCTGGGATCCGGCGCGGTTGCCGGCTCCAACTTTCCGGTCGACCGGGAAGCCGTCGCGAAGGAACTCGGTTTCGCGCGAATTTCCGCAAGCACGCTTGATGCGACCTCCGACCGGGACTTCGTTCTCGAATTTCTCTCGAATGCCGCAATCCTCCTCGTTCATGCCAGCCGGATCGCCGAGGACTGGATCATCTACTCGACGGAAGAATTCGGGTTTCTCGAATTGTCGGAGAAAGTCACCACCGGCAGCAGTCTCATGCCGCAGAAGAAAAACCCCGATGGCTTTGAGCTCATCCGTGCCAAAGCGGCCATGACGACGGGGCTGTTGACGGGCTTTCTCGGTGTGATGAAAGGCCTGCCCACCGGCTACAACAAAGATCTCCAGGAAGATAAAGAAGCATTCCTCAAGGCGTTCGAAAACGTGAGGCTGGTGTTGAGCGTGTTGCGTCTTTCCGTTCGCACCGTAACGTTGAAAACCGATCGGCTCGAGAAAGCTGCCGCCGATTCATTTATGGGTGCGACCGATCTGGCGGATTTTCTCGTCATGCAGGGCATACCGTTCCGGCAGGCGCATGAAATCGTGGCTCGAGCCGTGCGCGCCGCGCTGGATGAAAAGAAGCAGCTCAACGAAATTGACCTGAAACCATTTTCGCCGCTCTTTTCGCAGCTTCCATCCGACTATCTCGCGCCTGAGAACATCGTGAACCGGAAGCTCCACTCTCCCGCCTTGAAGTCTTAGGCGCCGATGCGCGCCGAGTCGCAAATGGTCGGCAGAAACGCGGCGTACTACGGGCTCACGATCGTCACACTGCTGAACCTCCTGAACTACATCGACCGGTACATTCTTGCCGCCGTCCTGCCCCGGATGCAGGCGGAGCTTTCGCTGACGAATTCACAGGCGGGCTTTCTCGCGACCGCGTTTCTGCTTACCTATTTTTTGACCTCACCGTTCTTCGGAGTGCTGGGCGACCGCCTTTCACGAACCCGCCTGATGGCGCTCGGTGTTGCGGCATGGAGCGTCGCCACCGCCGCAACCGGCTTCATGCGCAACTTTGTGCAACTGCTGGCCGCCAGATCGTGTGTGGGAGTCGGCGAGGCAGCTTACGCGACGATCTCGCCTGCGCTCCTCACCGACTACTTCCCGCGCGAACGCCGCGGCCGCGCCTTCTCGATCTTCTACGTCGCCATCCCGGTCGGGGCGGCCGCCGGGTATCTCCTCGGCGGATTTATTGAAGCCGAGCTCGGATGGCGCGCCGCCTTTTATGTGGTCGGGCTGCCTGGTATTGCGATGGCATTGCTGGCGTTGACGGCTGCAGACCCGCCGCGAGGCTCCGCGGAAGCAGCGGCGGCGACCGAAACCGCAGATCCGTTCGCCGTAGCGCTGCGCGGCCTCTTTACGAACTTTGCATACGTCGGTACAGTCCTGGGCCTGATCGCCTACACATTCGCGCTGGGCGGTCTTCAATTATGGATGCCTAAATTCCTCACTGAAGTTCGCGGACTCGAACTCGCCAGAGCGGATTTTCTGGTTGGAGGGCTGACGGTTGTTGCGGGCTTGAGCGGCACCTTTAGCGGCGGATACCTGGGCGATCTGTTCGCTGCGCGAATGAAGCACGGCCAGCTCTGGCTGTCCGCGCTGTCCAGCATCGCGGGAATCGTTCCCACCTGGCTGGCCCTGACGGTTTCGTCGTCTCCCGGCTATCTCGTGTGGCTTTTCATCGCCGAGTTTTTCCTCTTCCTGAGTACAGGGCCGGTGAACGTCGTGATCGTCAGCGTCGTTCCGGTGCGGACACGCGCTCTGGCGATGGCGGGCAGCATCTTTGCGATTCATCTTCTGGGAGACGCGATTTCGCCCCCCATCGTCGGATGGCTTGCCGATATAAGCAGCTTGGCGAAAGCCGTTCTGATTATGCCGGTTGCGATCGCGGTGTCCGGCGTGATTTGGACGGTTACCGCGATGGAACGGGGAAATCAGGGGTCGCACTCCTAATTCCCCCGTTTATTCAGATCCATCACCATCGCGATTTCATCGCAATTGCCGTACTTCGGACAGGCCACGCAGTCCTTCCACACTTTCATCGGAAGGTCTTTGTGCTCCACTGTGCGGAAGCCCATCTTCTGGAAGAAGCCCGGCGCCAGCGTGAGGGCAAACACCTGAGAGATCTTTTCGGACCGTGCCTTTTCAATCAAAGCCTGCACAATGGCGCTGCCGGTTCCTGTATGAGGCTTTCCCGGCGCTGTCGCCAGTCCATAGATTTCCGCGCTGTCGTTGCCGTATTGCTCGAGGCCGCCGCAGCCGATCACATCGCCGTCAATGTCCGCGACGAGATAGTCCGCAATCGCGTTCGCGATGGCTCCGTGCGAACGCGGCAGCATCCGGCCCTCCGAAGCATAGTGTCCGATGATGCGCACGATCGTTACCACGTCGTGTTGTTCCGCCCGTCGAATATTCATGATGCCACTCCGAAAATCGTCCGGCCGACGCGTACGGTGCCGATGCCCGCATCCATCGCAGCCTTCACCGCGCGCAGTTTCGGGATCATTCCGCCGCTCACGAAGCTCGCGGACAGCAGTTCGTCCGGCCTGCTGGAGCGGTCGATGACAGCGCCCTCGCCATTCCTGACGCCTTCAACATCCGTAAGAAACACCAGCTCCCTGCATCGAAGCGCAACGGCAACACCCGCGGCCGTTTCGTCGCCGTTCACATTCAAAATCGACTCCGGTCCCATCGCAAGCGTCGGAATCACTGGAATCTGTCCCGCATCGAGTATGGCATTCAGCGAAGCTGCATCGGCCGTGACGGCAGTTCCCACAAGTCCCCAAGGCCCGGCCTTCTTCGCCGCCCGAACCGCGCCGAAAATGCCGGCCGCCGCCAGGCCCTGACGTTGCAGCTCGCCGACGAGCGCTGTATGCACTTCTCCGAGCAATGCCGTGGCTACCGCCGCGAGCGTTGTCTCGTCGGTT
This sequence comes from Terriglobia bacterium, assembly GCA_036496425.1. Lineage (NCBI taxonomy): Bacteria > Pseudomonadati > Acidobacteriota > Terriglobia > Terriglobia bacterium. The sequence goes on from DASXLG010000184.1 coordinate 12,735, forward strand.
ACGCGGAGCCCTTCGATGAAGGTCGATTTCACATTCATCCGCTCCAGCATACGCGTAATCTGGATTCCGCCGCCGTGCACAACAACCATCCTGGGGCTCGAAACGCGCCGGATCGCGGCCACCGCTTTGGCCGGATCCTCCAGCAGAACGCCCCCCACTTTCACGACTGTCGTCATGATGAAAGTCCCGCCGTGGGTTCGCAATTGAACATCAGATTCAAATTCTGCAGCGCCTGTCCTGCGGCGCCTTTGACCAGATTATCCAGCACCGAAACGATCACCGTATTCGCGCCTTTCGACGCGACCCCGATCGTGCACAGATTCGTCCGCGCGATCGCGTGCACGTTGGGCAGCTGTCCGGACGGCAATACCCGCACAAACGGTGATTTTGCATAAGTGTCAGCCAGAATGGAATGCGCCGATGCGCGATCAGCCATCCGCAGCGTCACGGTATTCAAAATCCCTCGCGTGATCGGAATCAGGTGCGGCGTGAACACGAAGCGGTCCAGCGTTCCGCCGCGCAGCTGCGAGATCATTTCCGGGGTGTGCCGGTGTTTCAGGACGCCGTAGGCGCTTATGTTTTCATTCACTTCACAAAAATGCGTTTCCGGCTTCGGCGCGCGGCCGGCGCCCGAAACGCCCGATTTTCCGTCGACCACAACCGTGCAGTCCGGATCGATCGCATTCGCATTGTAGAGCGGAATGAGCGGCAGTACCGCGGCCGTGGCATAGCATCCCGGGTTTGCCACCAGCTTTGCGCCGACAATCGATTCCGCCATGAACTCCGGCAACCCGTAGACGGCTTCTTTCAGCAGTTGCGGCGCCGTATGTTCGAATCCATACCACTCCGGATACTGCTTTGGATCCTTGAGCCGGAACGCCCCGCTCATATCGACAACCCGAAGTCCCGCATCCAGTAATTCCGGCACCAAATGCATCGACAATTCATGCTCCGTCGCCAGTACGACCGCGTCCGGTGAAAAACTACGCAGTTTTTCGACGCTGAATGCTTCAGCTCCCGATCTCTCGTCGGCTTTCGAAGCAAACCGCCCGGCAATCTCGAAAGCGGGGTGGGCGCCGAGCAGCCGGTCCAGTTCCTGGCCGGCATATCCGGTGACTCCGACGATCGCTATCCGGTGCCGTGCATATTTATTCATAAGGGTGAATATTTAACCATAAGTGACGCGCCAAACGGGAAACTATTTCTTC
>DASXLG010000185.1 GCA_036496425.1 Terriglobia bacterium
CATGCTTTGCAATGTCAAAGCCCATGTTCATCTTTTCGGTGGACCTGGGGAGGCGGCGGCTCACTTCCGTCTTCCAGGTGCTCAACTATGTTTCGGAGGCCCGCAACCAGCCCCGCATTGTCGATGCCGCAGAAGCGTTCCGGGTACTGTTCCAGCTTTGAAAGAGACTTGCCCAGCTGCGCCCGGGCGCCGTTTATATTGCGCCGGCTGAGGTGGTGCATACCGACGGCAGCCTGGACCAGGCCCTGGTAATAAAGTCGGAGCGGACCGCGAGCCGGACGCCACAGATCCTCCCAGGCTTCGTGGGCCTCAAAGTACCGGCCGGAGTTGAAAAAAAATATTCCCTCCCTCAAGAAATCGCTCAAGGATCGGCTTCCTCTAAGTTATTGAAAGGTATGCTACAGATAGCGTAATTGCGAGCCAGGTAAACTCTCCATTTTACCCCATCGGCGGAAAGCGCTCAACAGGATTATTCCCTCCCGCCGACGCGGTCGAGAGTTTCCTTGCAATGGTCGCTGAGGACGGTATCCTTTTTCTCAGGGGCTGCCGAAAGAAGCAGAACCCCGGGGTTTCTGGAATAGCCATTCCAGTTTGTCACTTTTAAAACCTAATCTCACGCTTCCCCCGAAAGGAGGAAAAATGCAACCTATTGCATTCTGCAGTCGGTGTCGCGGTATGAGGGTAGGCTGGAACATTCACTATGTAGCCCATTGTTTGAGATGTGAGGAATTGTTCTCCAAGTCTGCTAAGTTGCTGATTTTAACGACACTTTTGTCGGCCTTTGTGCTGGGTTTCCCGACTCCGAGCGCCTACGTGTTCTCCGGCCAGAGCCAGCTTCCGGCAGTTCAAGAGGCTGGGTTCGCTGTCCCTCTGCTTCCCGACAAGGACACTGCGGTGACCTCGATGGAAGGCTTTCTCAAGAAGTACGAGGTTGACCCCGGTCACCTGGGCCGCGTGGCTTCTGCCGTCGTCAGCAGTGCGCGGAAGTACGATGTGGATCCGCATCTGGTGGCTGCCGTCATGATCGTCGAAAGCCGGGCAAACCCATTTGCGATCTCCAACCTGGATTCGATCGGCATCATGCAGATTCACCTGCCAACCTGGGGTGCGACTGCGGAACAGGAAGGCATCAACCTCTTTAAGGTCGAAGATAACGTCGATTTCGGTGTCCGAATCCTGAAGGATTACATCCGGAGATTCGGCCTCTGGGAGGGTGTAAAGCGATATAAAGGATGGAACGCCGACGATCCGGACTCCTCCCAGTCGGTCGAAGACTATCTCGCTAAGGTTCAGCGGATCTTCGGCTCTGAAAAATCAACACTTTCCACCCAGTTGCTCAAGTAATCTCAAATTCTCCCGCCTCGGCTTTGCTTCAGTAAAGCAGAAGTGTCTGTCAAAATCTTATAGTGTCTCTATAAAGCAGTATTGACAGTACGCCACTCAGATCCTATATTGAGGACTGGTCTAATAGGTTTCCATTTACGGGCAGGCTGTAGGAGGACTTTACAAATGAGCAAGATTATCGGAATCGACCTGGGCACCACCAACTCTGTCGTGGCGGTAATGGAGGGTGGCGAACCGGTCGTTATCGCAAACCAGGAAGGTGGCCGGACCACGCCGTCCGTCGTCGCCTTCGCCAAGAGCGGGGAGCGTCTGGTCGGACAAGTGGCCAAACGCCAGGCCGTCACCAATGCGGAGAACACGGTTTACTCGATCAAGCGGTTCATGGGGCGCCGGCACGACGAAGTCAACGAAGAGATGAAGATGGTGCCGTACAAGGTGACGCATTCGAGTAACGGGGATGCGCGCGTGGAGAGCAACGGTAAGGAGTATTCGCCGCCCGAAATCTCCGCGATGATTCTTCAGAAGCTGAAGAGCGCCGCGGAAGACTATCTCGGACAGAAGATCGATAAGGCGGTGATTACGGTTCCCGCGTACTTCAACGATTCCCAGCGCCAGGCGACAAAGGATGCCGGCCGCATCGCCGGGCTCGAAGTCCTGCGCATTATCAATGAGCCGACGGCCGCCGCGCTTGCCTATGGTCTGGATAAGAAAAAGGACGAGACGATCGCTGTGTACGACTTCGGCGGCGGTACGTTCGATATCTCGATTCTGGAAGTCGGCGAGGGCGTGGTCGAAGTCAAGGCCACGAACGGCGACACGCACCTGGGTGGAGACAACATCGACCAGCGGATCATCGACTGGATCATCGATGAGTTCAAAAAGGACCAGGGCATCGATCTTTCGAAAGACAAGATGGCGCTGCAGCGGCTGAAAGAAGCGGCTGAGAAGGCAAAGATGGAGCTGTCGACGGTTCAGGAGACCGAGATCACGCTGCCGTTCGTCACGGCGGATGCGACCGGCCCGAAGCACTTGAACCTGAAACTGACGCGAGCGAAGTTCGAATCGCTAGTCGATGACATCCTCCAGCGCTCGATCGGCCCGTGCAAGCAGGCGTTGAACGATGCCGGCGTGAAGCTGAGCGACATCGACGAGGTTGTGCTTGTCGGCGGCAGCACGCGTATTCCGAAGGTTCAGCAGATTGTTCGCGAACTGTTCGGCAGGGAACCCCACAAGGGCGTGAATCCCGACGAAGTCGTCGCGGTGGGCGCGGCCGTACAGGCAGGCGTGCTCGGCGGCGAAGTGAAAGATGTCCTGTTGCTCGACGTCACGCCGCTGTCCCTCGGTATCGAGACGCTTGGCGGCGTCTTTACCAAACTGATCGACAGGAACACGACGATTCCGACCCGCAAGAGCGAGACCTTCTCGACGGCGGCGGACAATCAGACGTCGGTTGAAATCCACGTGCTGCAGGGCGAACGCCCGATGGCGCGCGACAACCGGACGCTCGGCAAGTTCCATCTTGTGGGCATTCTGCCGGCTCCCCGCGGGATCCCGCAGGTCGAAGTCACGTTCGACATCGATGCGAACGGCATCGTGAATGTGTCGGCGAAAGACACCGGCACGGGCAAGGAACAGAAGATCACGATCACTTCATCCAGCGGCCTTTCCAAGGACGACATCAACAAGATGGTCCGGGAAGCGGAATCCCACGCGGACGACGATAAACGCAAGCGCGAAGAGATCGAGGCTCGCAATAAGGCGGACTCTCTGGTCTACCAGACCGAGAAAATGCTGAGCGAGCATCGCAGCAAGCTGGCCGATGCCGATGCCAAGGCCGTCGAAGCTGCAATCGCGGACACCAAAAAAGCGCTGGAAGGCAGCGACGTCGATGCGATCAATCGCGCCGCCGAAACGCTGACCCAGGCATCCCACAAGGTTGCCGAAGCCATGTACAAGTCCGGCGCGCAGCCGGGCGGCAGTGCCGGCGGACCGGACGCCAATGGCGGAGCTTCGGGGGCAAAATCGGGTGAAAAGACCGACGATGTCATCGATGCCGAGTATGTTGACGCTGAGGATAAAAAGAAGGACTGAGGACTGAGAGGAGCTATTGGAAATTCGAGATTGGAAGCTGGAAATTGGAGATCTGCGGTACAACAAATTTCCAATTTCCAACCTCCAATTTCGAATTTCCAATAGTTCCCAAGGTTTATCATGACCAGTAAAAACGATCTCTACGTCATTCTTGAGGTCGGCCGAACTGCGTCCGTGAACGACATCAAACGGGCGTTCCGCAAGCTCGCCCGCCGGTATCATCCGGATATCAATCCCGGTGACCGGCACGCCGAAGATCTGTTCAAGCGGATCACCGAGGCCTATGACATCCTCAGTAATCCTCTCAAGCGGGAGTTTTATGACGTCAACGGCTTTTACACCGATGGCGTTCTGGAAGCACACGACGCCAAGGCGGAATGGGGATTCAGTTTCCAGGGTTTCAATTTCAGCAAATCGAGCCATTCCGAATTCAGTGAAATCTTCGGCCAGGTGTTCGCCGGCCGGGCGGTTCGCCGCCAGGCCGAGCGCGGTCAGGATCTCGAGTACCAGGTGTCGATCAGCTTCGATGAATCGTTGCGCGCCCTGAATACCAGGATCGGCCTGTTGCGCAGCCACCCGTGCGATGCGTGCGAAGGCAGCGGCCAGGCCGCGGGTTCGCGCGATACGGCATGTTCAGGCTGCAGCGGCACCGGCAAGACAACCCGATCGAAGGGACATCTGCAATTCGCCATCACCTGCTCCGACTGCGGTGGCTCCGGCCGGTTCGTAAAGCCATGTATCCACTGCGGCGGAGAGGGGCGTCTATCAGGAAGCGAAAGCCTGGACGTTGCCTTACCTGCCGGGGTGAGCACGGGCACGCGGATCCGGGTTTCCGGCAAAGGCGATGCCGGAAAGTGCGGCGGTCCCGCGGGAGATTTATTTGTTGTGGTGAATGTTGCCGAGCATTCGTTTTTCAGGCGAATGGGCGACAACATCCATTGCTCCGTTCCGTTGACGGTCACGGAAGCGGCGCTCGGAACGAAGATCGAGGTCCCGACAGTCGATGGCCTGGCCTTCGTTCGAATACCTCCGGGCACGCAGACCGGCCAGACATTCCGAATGCGGGGCAAAGGGGCGCCCTCCCTTTTGAACCCGGGATTGCGCGGGGATCAGTACGTCGAAGTGAAGGTGATCGTGCCGCGGATCGCGGACGAGCGTTCCAAGGAAATACTGCGCGAGCTTGCGAAATTGAATCCTGAGGATCCCCGGAAGGATTTGAAGTAAATGGAGCGGAAAAAGAAAGGCAAGGCCGCCTACATGATCAGCGTGGTGGCCGAAACCTATGACATTCATCCTCAGACTCTGCGCCTCTACGAACGTGAAGGGTTGTTGACTCCCTCACGATCCGAGGGGAACACACGTCTATATACGCAGGAAGACCTCGAACGGCTGGAATTGATACTCAATCTGACGCGCGACCTCGGCGTGAACCTGGCGGGCGTCGAAGTCGTACTTAATATGCGGCAGCGATTGGAAGAAATGCAGCGCGAGATGCAGGAGTTCATCGAATATATCGAAAACGAGTTCACCAATCGCTCTCCGGAACTGAACCAGAAGATTCAACATGCGCTGGTCAAAGTGACGCCGCCGCATGTAACTCTCGCGAAACCGCGTAAAGCGGAGCGGAA
>DASXLG010000186.1 GCA_036496425.1 Terriglobia bacterium
CAAACGTATCCGTGTTGCGGAAGGCAAGGAAATCGAAATCCGCATGGACGCGGTCAACATCATGAACAATCCGAGCTGGGCCATCACCAGCACGGATATCAACAGCGCCAGCTTCGGCAAGATGACGGCGAACGATCCTGCCGGCGGCGCCACCCAGGCGGCGAACCCGGTGGCTAACCGCCGCTTCACGTTCAACGCCCGCTTCACGTTCTGATCGTTTAGCCGCAGATTGCGCAGATGACGCAGATGGATTACCCATCTGTGTCATCTGCGCAATCTGCGGCTAAAATTTTCCCCTCCACTGCTATCATCCATAGCCATGAAAGAATTCAAACTCTGTGGTTTAGGTAACGCTATCGTCGATATTTTTCTGGAAGTTTCGGATACGGAGTTCGCTTCCCTCGGTTTTCAGCGCGGGGGCATGCAACTCGTCGATCTGCAGGAGCAGAAGGTTCTGCTGGAGCGCTATCAGAAACACGAGCCCAAACTGGTCAGCGGCGGATCGGTGGCAAACTCCACGATCGCTTTCTCACAGCTGGGCGGCGATGCGGCTTTCATCGGCTGCGTCGGAGACGACCGCTACGGACTTTTCTATTCGAGCGAGTTCGAAGAGCTCGACATCGAGATCGGGAATCCGGTTATCGTGAACGAGTCCACCGGCACCTGTCTCTGCCTGATCACGCCCGACGCCGAGCGCACCATGCGAACCTGCCTCGCAGTTTCCGGGCATCTCGCCGCGAAACACGTCGATGAGGAGCGCATCGCCAGTTCCGAGTGGCTGTTCATCGAGGGCTATCTGTTCGCCAATCCGGATACCGGCCAGACTGCGGTCCGCCAGGCCATTCAAGTCGCGAAAAAACACGGGACCAAAATCGCCATCACGTGCTCGGACGCTTTCGTCGTTCATGTCTTCGGCGACGCGCTGCGCGAGGCATTGAAGCAGGCCGACCTTTTCTTCTGCAATGAAGGCGAAGCCTGCGCGGTGGCGGACGCCAAAACCGCGGAAGAGGCTTTCAAGAAACTGAAAGGCACGCTTCCCTCGCTGGTCGTGACGAATGGCCCGCACGGCGCCTACATCCGGCACGACGGCGTCGATGCCCATGTCCCGTCGTTCCCGAGCGAGCCGAAAGACCTGACCGGCGCGGGCGACATGTTCGCCGGCGCGTTCTTATACGGCATTACGCATGGCGTGCCGCCGCAAAAGGCCGCGCGGGCCGCGGGTTTTCTGTCGCATAAGGTGATCAGCCAGGTCGGCGCCCGGCTGCACCACGGGACGCGGCAGTTCTGGGATGAAGTCCTCAGATAGAATCGGATCATCGCAACATTGCACGGACATTCCCCGCCTTTCCAAGGCGGGGTGGCTGCGCCACTAATACAACGGTCCCGTTCCTTAACGGCGCAGACGGGGCGGTTAGTAACTTCCATCAACAAGCTACGGTGCGCTTCGCGGTTCGTTGATAACCGCCCCGTCCTCGCGTTCTAACGGTTTGATCGCTCGGACACCCCGCCTTGGAAAGGCGGGGAATGTCCACCACGTTGGGGAATCCGTGCAATCCCCCCGAAAAACAGGGTATATTCGGCGTACATCCAGGCTAGGAGACACTATGAGTCGAACAATCCTGTTGGCGACACTTTGCACACTCCTGGGCATAGTCGCGTTTGGCTTTCAAGCGCCACAGGCGCCCGCCCCCAACGCGGATCCTTACGCCAACAACGCCGCCGCCGGTGCGACACAGTTTCCTTTGGCAGCTCCTGCGGGCAAGGACAGTAACGCGCGCAACATAGCGCCGGCGGGAGCCGTCAATCAGGGCGCCTTCGATGCCTCGACCTGGAAATACGGCACCGCGTTCAACGCGCCGCCGAATTCGAGGATCTGGAATCCGGTGAAGCTCAAGATGATGCAGGGCGGCAAAGTCACCGGCGGAACGCTCTTCAACTCCACCGACCCGGCCGTCTATTGCGCGATGGCGAATGCGGGCTACGACTTCATCTGGACCGAAATGCAACACGACGCGCGCGACTGGTCATCGGTCGCAAGAATGTGGCGGACCTGCCCGAACGCCAAGGCGGTTCCCGGCGTTCGCGTCGCCTATACCGACGAGCGTGAAATCCAGCACGCGCTGGACGCCGGCGCCCTTGTCCTGGTGGTTCCGACGATCGACAGTCTGCAGGAAGCGATCGATGCCCGCAACTGGGCGTACTTCCCGCCGCTCGGGCGCCGCAGCAACGGCGGCGGCCAGGCCTTCGACGGCAATATGTGGGGCGGCGTTCCCGGCGGATACCGCAACACGATCAATGATAATATCGTCCTGATCCTGATGATCGAAACCCTCGACGGCTTGAAAGACGCGGACGCGATCGCAAAGGTTCCCGGTGTGACGGCTGTCTTCGCCGCCAGCGGCGATCTCGGCAATTTCTCCGGCTATCGCCAGGGAACGCCGGATTACGAGCGCGCGATCAACATCGTCCACGATGCCGCGATCAAAGCGGGCGTCCGATTGTGCGGGCCTTTCGCATGGCGCGATCGTCCCGACTTCACCTGCTTCCAGGCCGGCAGCGAAACCGCAGCGATCGCCAAGGGCGTTGCTGCCGAACTGGGACCGCTGGCGAATACGCAGCCGAAACCGGAAGTCGGACCGTTCGCGAAAAGACCATAATCCATGAAGTTTCGCATCGCCATCGTTCTCGCGCTCTGTTTCTTCCTGAGCATCGGGTCGGCCGAGGAGCTCTCCACCCGGCTGACCGACGACGCGTTCTGGAAGCTGATCACCGACTTCTCCGAGCAGGGCGGCCGCTTCCCATCGGATAACTTTGCGTCGAACGAACTTGCGATCCAGCGGATCCTGCCGGAACTCGCGCGCGGCCGCAAGGCGGGCGGCGCGTATCTCGGCGTCGGTCCCGAGCAAAATTTCACCTACATCGTCGCGCTTAAGCCGAAGATCGCTTTCATTATCGACATCCGCCGCCAGAACCTGATTGAACACCTCATGTACAAGGCGATGATCGAAATGTCCGCCGACCGCGCGGATTTCATCTCGCAATTGTTCTCGCGGCCGCGGCCGGAAGGCATCGGCAAGGCGTCGACCGTGACCGAGCTGTTCAAGGCCTATCACGACATCGAGCCGGACCTGATGCTTTTCCAGAGCAATGTCGAGGCGGTGAATAATCATCTGATCAAGGACCATGGCTTCACGCTGACAGCGGAAGATCAGAACGTCCTGGCGTACATCATGCGGGCCTTTGTCAGCGGCGGGCCGTCACTCGGCTACGCGGGACCGCAGCCGCTGCAGCCGGTCGCTCCGCGCATCCTGCCGACGTATGAAGAGCTGATGGTCGACCGGGACGACGACGGCCGCCAGCAAAGTTACCTGGCAACGGAAGAAAACTTCCTGACGCTGCAGGAATTCGAAAAGAACAATCTGATCGTGCCGATCGTCGGCGACTTTGCCGGCACCGGCGCCTTCCACTCGGTCGGCGATTACCTGAGGAAACACGGCGCCGTCGTGAGCGCGCTGTATACATCGAATGTCGAGCAGTATCTCTTCATGTCGGAAGACTGGAAGGCGTTCTATAAGAATGTTTCGACCCTTCCGCTCGATGCGAAGAGCGTATTCATCCGGCCGCTGATCAATACCGGCGACATCCGAGTCGGACCGGGCCCGTATTCCGCTTCACCGCAATTCCGAACCGGATTCCATTTCGATACTTTCCTGTTCCCTATCAAAGATCTCGTCACCGCCTTCGATGGCGGCATGATCGAGACCTATTACGACGTTATCGCAAGCCGCAACTGAATTGACACATCCTCTCATCGAATTCGAACGTGTCACCGTGATGCGCGGGCACACCATGGCATTAAATAATGTCTCGTTGAAAATCGGGCTGGGCGAACACGTCGCGATTCTCGGCCCCAACGGCTGCGGCAAATCGACGCTGATCAAGGCGATCACGCGCGAGTGCTATCCGGTGATTCAGGAAGGCTCGTCGGTGCGGATCATGGGCGAGGATCGCTGGGAAGTCTGGGAATTGCGGAAGCTGCTCGGCATTGTCTCCGCCGATCTGATGGCGACCTGCACACGCGCCATATCGGGCCGCGAGATCGTGTTGTCCGGCTTCTTCTCCAGCATCGGCATCTGGCCACACCAGGAAATGGACATCACTCCGGAGATGGAGGAACGCGCCAATCGCGCGCTGGAAATGCTGGAAGTTTCACATCTCGCCGAGAGAGATACCGCAGAGATGTCGTCCGGAGAGGCCCGCCGCGTCCTGCTGGCCCGCGCGCTGGTGCATGATCCGCGCGCGTTGCTTCTGGATGAGCCGTCGACTGCGCTGGATCTCAGCGCGCAGCACGAATTGCGATCGATGCTGCGGAAGCTGGCCCAGTCCGGGATCGGCATCGTCATGGTGACGCATCATCTGTCGGATTTGATCCCGGAAATGGATCGCGTCGTGTTAATGCGAGGCGGTAAGGTTATCGCCGATGGCCCGACACGCGACGTGCTGGTCGAGGAAAAACTATCCGCGTTGTTCGGGCACCGCGTCGAGCTACTTGAACGTGACGGCTATTACAACCTCTGGTAAGGGGACCGGAACACAAGAAGCACAAAAAGCACAAGATCAGATCCGAGCATCTTGCGCTTTTTGTGCTTCTTGTGTTCCGGTCCCTTATAGCAAGTTTCGCTGCCGGTCCATTCGCGACGTGTGATCCTGCGCAAAGCGTTGAACCCCCGCGAAAATCGACTCCGCATCCAGGTGCGCCTCTGCGATCACGTCGGCTTCGAGCCCACCCGTGAGCCACTGATTATCCCAATCGGAGGTCATCGAATATTCATCCGTCATGGGCCCGACGTTGCGCAACGGCCACATCCGCCGCGTTCCACTGCTGACGAACATCAGATTCATCTTCGCCGCATCGGGCAACACCGCATTGCGATACGTTTCCGGCTGGTGATCGAACAACTCCTCGCTGATCGCCGAGATGACTTTCACATTCACGCCGGCTTCTTCGAGCCGCGGCAGCACGCTGACCAGATTCATCGTGGCGCTGGAACCCTGTGCCACGACGTATCCGTGCTTCGGCTTGCCGGGAGCGAAATCGCGAATGACGTAAAGCCCCTTGGCGGCGGCGCGAATATCCGGATCGGCAAACTTCGTCCGGTCGATGACTTTGAAATCCGGACGCGCCACTTCGATGGTGATGATGCCGACCTTCTTCTCGCGCGCCGCAATCTCGGCGGCAGCGAAGTACCCCGGCGCGACGTCGTTGTAATCCCAGAAGCTGAGGTTGATCACGTGGCCGCGCGGGAACAGCTTCCACACCTGCGGCGAGAAAATGCCGAAATGCGTCCGCGCATCGGCAGCAGTTTCGGGCCCCGAGTGTCCCGCAAGGATATGCAGAACGCCCATCCGGAATCGGCTGTCCTGGTTCTGCTGGCTCCAGACGCGAGCCGGCAGATACATCAGCGGGGTGAATGCGCCGTAGGTCCCGCTGAACGCCCACACGCCGGCAAACTTTTCGGGATCGACCGAGGCGGACTGGCTGACCAGCCCGATCGCGCTGGAAACATTTCCGGCTTCCTGGATCGCGGCCTTCAGCCGCGTGCCGAGCGGATTGGTATCCGGATCGTAATGACCCCAGATGCTGCCGTGCTCCAGATTGACGGACTCCGAAAGATCCGCCGCCAGCGTTAACGCGCGGTTGTCCGTGACGTAATTCAACCACTTGATGATTTCCGATATGCCGCGGCGGGCGCCGGCCACTTCGCCGTATTTGCGGAAGAGCGCGATCTTCACCTGCTTCTCGGCGCCGGAAACGGCATTCTTCATGGTGACCGTCTGCAGTTCTTCCGGAAGATTCGCGACGCGGAGACGATCGTCGAGGAACGGATCGCGCTTGACGTCGATGCGGACCGGGAACTGGTCCTTCAACGAATCGCCGATTTCGACCAGCCGGTCGGCGAGCCAGTCGCCGAGGCCGTTCTTGGCGAGGACGGACATCGCAACGTCGATGTTGGTCTTGAACTGGATCAGCCGTTCGCGCGGCTCACTGACGGCGCCGTCGCGGATGCCGGAAAACTGGACACCGTAGTGATCCTCGAAGGTCTTCGCCAGCGAGAGGAAATACTCGGAGTTCATTTTGAACCCGTAAGGATGGCTCGGGAATCCGACGATCTGATCCGTGCCGGCCAGCTTGCCGTTGAGCGCTCCGGGCCAGTAGCCCTTCGTGGTTTTTCCGAAGACGATCATCGGGCGGCGGTCGGACGGATCCCAGTTTTCCATTTTTTGAAGCACGTCCAGGATCTGCGCGTAGTCATGGCCGTCGGGGATTGAGAAGACGTTCCAGCCGTACGATGTCCACTGATCGATCAGCTTGTAGCCTTCGAACTTTTTCGCAACCACGCCGCCGATCAGCGCATCGTCGATGCCGGCGTTGTTGTCGGAGAAGAAAATGCGGAGGCGCTTGCCGACCTGCAGCGCGATGGCCTGCGTCTTGAGTTCCTGCGCGTGTCCGGCGCACATTGCAAATTCGCCTTCGAAGGCGATGACTTTCGGTGAACCCGCCGGCGCGCCGATGAAATTCCAGAATGCCGCTTTGCCCGCTGCCGCCGCAATACCCACACCGGACGGACCGCCGTTGACGTCGTTGGTGAAATCGGTGGATTCGATGTGTCCGGAAAGAGCGCGGATGCCGCGGCCTTTGGTTTCGGTAAAGAGCGGATGGTCGCTGAGTCCCTGATCGGAGAGCAGATTCTTCAGCGCGCCCGCGCCCCGGCGGAATCCGAGCGCATCGACGCCGAGCATGGCTTCCTTCGGCGTGACGTAATAGCGCTTGTCCCCGGTCGCTTCGAACTTCCGGCGCAGCGCCTCGCCCATGATCATCCACAGGGCGTAACAGGTCGGCGCGCAATGCCCCGCCGCCAGCATGAACTTGTCGGAATACGGATGCTTCGGACGGCGGTAGTCATAGCGAAGGCCGCCATTTTCCGGCCCCACCAGATGCGTCGCGACATTGAACGGCGTATAGGCGACCGGCCCGCCGAAGTGCCCGGTCTGCGCATAATTGCCGAGCAGCGTCAGCGTCATGCAGGTCATATAGCCAATGTCTGCAAGCTTTTGCTGCTCAGACGGTGATTTTGAATCCGTGGTCGATATGGGCGAAGCTACGCTCATCCAGGTTGTCTCCCTTAAGCCGGTAATGAACGGCCATGATACCGCACTGACGAAGTTGTTTAGCCGCAGAATACGCGGATGACGCAGATATCTGCGCCATCCGCGTATTCTGCGGCTAAAACCTCTCTCAGTGACCGGTTCCAGCCATCAGCTTCCGCAGCAGGGCGGCAGTGTCTTCGTGGACATCAATGCGCTGGCCGCCGCGGCTGTTGCCGCCGGCTTTACCCAGCGCGGAATCGATGGGGGTCTTGCCGTTGTTGTCTTTGGCGTTGAGGTCGGCGCCGTGCGCCACGAGAAGTTCGACAGCGGGGTTCCAGCCCCAGAAGGCGGCGCCGTGAAGCGGCGTCTGGCCGCGGATGTTGTCGTGGGCGTTGATTTCGCCGCCGGCGTCGAGAATGAGCTTAAGCGAATCGACGGAACGCTGCGCGGTGTCTTCGGTGGTAAAGACGCCGCGGGTGTCCGCATCGACGGAACCCAGTCCGGCGGCGGCCATCGTCGGCGTGGTTCCGCGCATATTCGGAAGATTCGGGTTCGCGCCGTGCTTCAACAACAGCGCGATCGCCGGCGCATCGAGGCCTTTGGCCGCGCGCAAGAGCGGAGTGGCGCCGATCGTCAGCATGCCGTCAACGCCGCGATCCGCGCCGATATTGCGATAAGGGGGCAGAAGCTTCAGTTGCAGATTGGGGTTGGCGCCCACATCCAGAATCATCGCGATGATCTGCAGGCTGGTGGTTTCATCCAGCGACGGGCGATCGGCCCGGCCGCCGTGCGGCAGCGTATTCACATCGACCGCGCACCATAAAGGACTGCGGCCCCACAGATCCCATTTGTCGACGTTCGCGCCCGCCTTGATCAGAACGGCCGCGGCATCGAAATGCATGTTGCTGACAGCCATGATCAGGGGCGTTACGCCTTCGGGATCCTGAAGATCGATATTGGCGCCTCCGGCAATCAATGCGCGGACACAGTCCACGCAGCCTTCGCGCGCCGCGTAAAGCAGCGGGGTCAGTCCACCCGGCGCACGATACTGCGCCCTGGGTTCGGTCGAGACTTCGGACGGCCAGTCCAGCGGCGTGGCATCGGTGAACATGGCGTTGGCCGTCGGATTGACGAACGCGCGGGCATTGACGTCCGCGTGATGCGCGATCAATTCCTTGACCATCGCGGGCTGGTTCTGCGCCGCAGCCCACATCAGCGCAGTTTGCTTTTTCTGCTGCTCCGCGGCATTGACGTTGGCGCCGTGATCGAGCAGGAGTTTCGCGGCGGCGACATTGGTGCCGCGCGCGACGATCATGAGGGCGGTCATACCGTCCGCTGCGGGAAGGTTGGCGTCGGCGCCGGCCTTCAATAACTTCTCCATGATGGCCGTATTGCCGTTCAGCGCGGCTTCCGTCAAGGGAGTCGCGTCGTATTCATTCTTTGCGTTGACACTCGCGACGTTCGCGCCCGACTTGATCAGGCGATCGACGGCAGCCGCGTCATTGTTGTGGACGGCCCGCAGCAGCGCGCTGCTGGCGTCATCGACACCGGCCGAAAATGCCGCAGAAACGGCGCCCATGGCGCCGGTGAACAGCGCGGCGCAAAGCAAAACGCGTATCCGCATCCTAGACCTCCGAAAAGACCTTCGTACCGTCGTCGCCAATTTTCTCCACCGGAATGCCTGCCCTGTTGACCAGCGTCAGCAGGAGATCCGATAACGGCGTCTGATCCGGATACTTCAGGTGCTGGTTGCCTTTGATCTTGCCGTATGCGCCGCCGATGATCGCCGATGGCAGCGGATAGTGATTATGCGCGTTGCTGTTGCTCATGTTGCTGCCGAACAGCATGATCGAATGGTCGAGCATCGAGCCGTCGCCGTCCGGGAGCCCGGCCAGCTTGGTTGCGAACTTCGCCATGATCTCCGAATGATAGGTCTGGATCTTAACCAGCTTCTCGATCCGCGTCTTGTCGTTCTGATGATGCGAGATCGCATGAAACGCATCCGGCACGCCGATCTGGTTGTAGGTCAGACTGGTCGCCTCGGCGCACATCATGAAGGTGAAGACGCGCGTCAGGTTCGCCTGAAAGGCGAGCGCAATCATGTCGAACATCAGATTGATATGCGCATCGAACGGAAGCGGGGCGGCGGCCGGCGCGGCCGGCAGGTTCAGTTTCGACAGATCACGCGCTTCCATCTTCTGGACGCGGCTTTCGATCTCGCGCACGCTGTCGAGATAATCGTTAACGACGGTCTTGTCGCGCGGTCCAAGACTGCGCTGCAGGTCTGCAGCTTCTTCGGAAACGAGGTCGAGCAGGCTGGAGTACTGCCGCGCGATGTTCTTGCGTTCCCGCGCATCGTCGCCCTGACCGAAAAGCCGCTGGAAGAGTTTGCGGGGCTCGGTCTCCATCGGCAGCGGCGTCGACGGCGTCCGGAACGAGATGGTTCCGGAGTAACTGCAGCCGTACTCGCGGTCGCATGCTCCGCCGGAACCACGCGATTCGGTCGCGACTTCAAGCGACGGGAAAGGCGTGTCCTGCCCGAGATGCTTCGCGGCAATCTGATCGATGGTGACGCCGGCCCAGGGAGACTGAGACTTGCGCGGCGCGACGCCGCCCAGCCAGGTTCCCGGGCTCAAGGCATGGACGGGCGGAGCGATCGCAGCCTTGTTCTCGAGGCCGCTCACGATCGTGAGCTGTTTGCGGAATTTCTCGAGCGGCTTCAGGATCGGCGTGATCTCGAAGTCCGAGCCTTCGGCCGCCGGCGTCCAGCGATCCATGATCGCGCCGTGCGGGAAGTAGATGAATCCCATGCGCGGCAAAGGAGCCGCCGCCGTCTGCGAAAGCGCCGTCGCTGCCGGAATCATCGCTTCCAGTAACGGCAAACCCACGGCCACACCAGCGCCGCGAAGGAACGTGCGGCGGGACAAATGCTTCTTTGTGATGAACATTTTTGGCTCCTAATTGCTCTTAACTTCGTCCGCTTTCTGCATCTGGAACGGCGCGCTCTTCACTATTCCCATCACGATCGAGGAAAATCGGCGATCCTCTTTCGCGCTATCCCGCACGATCTTCCGTACGGCCGGCATGTCGTAGTATTCGACACTTCGTCCCAGCGCATACATCATTAACTTTTCCGTCAGAGTCTGAACGAACTGATCCGGACGCCGTTCGAGAGCTTTCCGGACATCGATCGGGCCGTTCACCGGCGTTCCGTCGGACAGCTTGCCGGAAGCGTCGATCGGGGTTACCGCCCAGCGGTCCTTGGTGCGCCAGGCGCCGACCGCATCGAAATTTTCCATCGCAAAGCCCAGCGGGTCGAGCACGCCATGGCAGCCGTTGCACGTCGGCTTGGACCGGTGCTGTTCCATGATCTCGCGCACACTCTTGGGCCTTTCCCCTTCTTTGGTTTCCTTGAAGCCTTCGACATCCGGAGGCGGCGCGGCCGGCGGCGTTCCCATCATGTTTTCCAGAATCCATGCGCCGCGCAAAACCGACGACGTCCGGTTCGGATACGAGGTCACCATCAGCACGGCGCCTTTGCCGAGCAGGCCGAAGCGATTCGGATCCGTCAAGGTCACGCGCCGGAACAGTGTGCCTCGCACATCGGGGATGTCGTAGTGCGCGGCAAGCCGCTCATTGACGAACGTGTAATCGGCGCTCACGAAATCCATGACGTTGCGGTCTTGACGAATGATGTACTCGACGAACATTTCCATCTCGCGGCGGAGCGCCTGGCGGAGGCTCTGATCGAAATTCGCAAACAGGACGGCATCCGGCTCGATCTTGTCCATATCGCGGATCTTCAGCCACTGGAAGGCAAAATTGCTGACGAGCGACTTCGAGCGCTCGTCCGCCAGCATCCGTTTGACCTGTTGTTCGAGAACCGAAGGCTGGCTCAGCTTCTTCTGCACCGCCAGGTCGAGCAGCGTCTTGTCCGGCCCCTGGCTCCACAAAAAGAACGATAGCCGCGAGGCCAGTTCGAGATCGCTGATCTTGTAGATCGCGCCCGGCGCGGCATTGGCGGGAGTGGTTTCGGCGCGATACAGAAATTTGGGGCTGGCCAGAATGGCCATCAGGCCGGTTTGAATACCTGAGTCGAAGTTTCCCGACGACCGGCCGTCTTTGAAGAATGCCAGCGGCGCGGCCAGGTCATGATCCGTGACCGGCCGGCGAAACGCCTGACGGGCGATGTTCGAGAGGATCTTGGTCGCGCAGGGCACCTCATCGGCCTCGTTCGCGGGCTTGCAGATGAAGATGTGCTGGCGGTTCTCCGAATCCGCAACGGCGTTCAGCGGCGTGTATGGACCAACCACTTGAACCGCTCCGTTGGGAACTCCGCCTCCGCGTCCACCGCGGCCGCCACCACCACCGCCGCCTCCCGGAATGAACGACTGCAGGGTGTTTTCAGATTCAACAAAACTGCGCTGTGGATTGGCCAGACCGACCTTGTGCTTGCCGGTTCGGACGGCGGCACGGCCGGCAGTTGGAACGCGGACGCCGTCCACCGTCACGATTCCCGCTCCGTTGATCCGGAATTCGTAGTCACCATCCGCCGGGAAAAGGTATTCGGTGAGCATCACCGCCTGAGTTCCGACCGGAAGTCCGCCATCCACGTACGGGTTTGCATCGAGTGTGCCGCGCAGAACCACGCTCGCCGGTTTTTCCGCCGACGGAGCCTGGCCGACAGCTTCGCGGCTGACGGCGCGGGCCGCATTGATGTATTGATCCAGAAACGACGGCGACACTTTCAGGACGCTCGCCATGTTGTCGAACCCTTCGCTGATATCGTCGACCGGAAGCAGAGCGGCGGCATCCACGTCGATATCGAAGAGTTCATGGATCGATGCGGCATATTCCGCGCGATTCAACCGGTGCAGCGTCACGCCGCCCGGATTCGGCGATTTCGCCGCCACCTGATCCAACGCGGTTTCCAGCGAAGCAACGAAGGCCTCGACCGTCGCGCGATCCGGCTGGCGCGAGCCCGGCGGAGGCATGAGACCGCCGCGCAGCTTGCGGACAGCTTTCTCCCAGATTTCGGGCTGCTTCGAAACGTCTGAAAGATCCATCGTGTCGAAGGAAAGACCCGCGGTCTTCGCCCGCTGGTTGTGGCAGCCGACACAATATTGATCGAGCAATGCGCGCTGCGGAGCCTGGGCTGCCGCGGCCGCGAATGATACGGAAGAACGGGGGACGGAGCACAAGAAGCACAAAAGGCACAAGATGCAGAAGGAAAAGAATCTTGTCTTCAAACGATGCCTCCGATTTCGCGAACGTGTGCCCACAATCCGGGATATGCGTTGAGAATGAAGAGCTGGGGATCGCCCCACCGGGCATCGAACTCTTTCGTGGGGGCGGATGCGAGCATGTCTTTCGCGCTCATTCCCTTCCTCATCATCCCGACGAATCGCGTCCGCATCTCGGCGCACATATCGGCCTGAGCCTGCAGGTCGGCATGCGTCTGGAGTGGGCCGCTGCCAGGGATCACGCGGGTTTGCGCGTCACCCAAAGCGGCGAGGGTTTTCGACGCATCCGACAGCCCGCCAATCCAGCCGCCGGTCGTGTAATCCATGACCGGATAACTTCCGACCGTGAAAACATCGCCCGTCACCAGGATATTTGGCCCGGGCAAAAACACATAGATGTCGCCGTCGGTGTGGGCCTGGCCGAGATAGCCGTATTGGATCTCTTCCTTGCCGAACGTGATCTTGTCCTTGGTATAAAAGGTCGCACTCGGACGCGCTTCCTTTGGCCTGGGCGGGTAGGTCTTGTGTTCCCACATCGAAATGATTTCGGCGCCCATCCAGAGCTTCGTGTTCTCGTGCGCGATGATTTTGGCCCCGGTTCTGGCAACCGCTTCGTTCGATCCCGTGTGATCGAGATGCCAGTGGGTATTGAACAGGACGCGCACGGGCCCGGCCGCAACTTTCATCAGATCGGCAGAGTGTTCCGCGCCTCCGCCGTCCACCATCAACACGCCGTCGCGTGTGTTCAGGACGAGAACGTTCGAGCCGGCTCCGCTGATCAGTGAGATGTTATCGGTCAGCTTCGTCGTGGTCAGTGCAGAGCTCTGTCCGAAGGCGATTTGCGAAACCGATAGGCCGGCGATTGCCGTCAAAAACTGACGCCGATTCTGTGCTGGGAACATGGCAGCAAGTCTACTTCAAAAACCGGAGAAGGGGAAGGAACACAAGAGGCACAAGAAGCACAAGATCTTGTGCTTCTTGTGTTCCGTCCCCCTTCTTCAGCGCCACTCGTGTTTCGGGTACTTTCGCTGGAGTTCGGACTTGATCCGCGGGTAGTGCTCGCGCCAGAAATTGGCGAGGTCGCTCGTCACCTGAACCGGTCTCATACTGGGAGCCAGAATATGTACGTTGAGCGGGACGCGGCTCATCGCGATGGACGGCGTCTGGGTAATGCCGAAAAGCTCCTGGATACGGAGCGAGATGTATGGTGCCGCATTCGGTTCGTAGGTGACCTTGGGCGTGCGGCCATTCGGCAGCGTCACCCGTTCGGGGGCGTACTTGTCGAGCAGGCCGCGCTGGTTTGAGGAAAGCCAGGAGGTGACGGCGGGTTTGACGTCGCGGTCCTTTATATCTTTGTAGCCGGCGGCGCCGAGGCAGAGCTGCTCGATGATGTGCCTGCGGTCTTCGGCCTGAATCGGTGGAAGCTGGAGATCGGGGCACCACTGGGCCAGGAGATTCAAGCGCAGGATCCATTGTTCGACCCCGTGATCCCACTTCGGCAACTGCAATCGCCCGGCAACGACTTCGGCGGCGAGAATCGCGGCGGCGGCATCCGCGGGCGGCGGCTCGACCGGTTTTGCGCTGACGATCAGATCGCGGAAAAGCAGGACACTGCCGGCGCGAACACGGCGAGTCGTCGAATCGAACTCGACGTGCACATCGGATCGGACATCCTGAGGAAAGATCTCCCGCAACCAGTCGAGTTCGATCGCAGTTGCCAGGGAAAGCTGTGTATTCACTTCGCCCTGACGCCCACCGAGTTCCTGCACCTCGGCGGCGACCAGTAACGGACTTTCGCGGACCACGCTTTCGCGCGCAAGTGATCCACGCCGGGCGTGGACCAGTTCGCAGCGCAGCGTGCTGTCGTCGAGACGGCGGGCGACCCGATCGCTGAAACCGATCAAAATGCATTTCTGCAGCGACTCGGGGATCAGATCCCGCGGCGCCGCATCGAGACCCTGGTCGCGCGCAATTCTCACGAACTGGGCCAGAAGTGGCGCCACCTGCCTGGCGGTGACCCCGTGGATTCCGAGCGCGCGCATCGTGTCCAGGTTGAAGTCATTTTCGGCCGCAAACAGCCAGGCGTTCATCAACGTCCAGAAATCTGAAGACGGCGCAATCCGCAAGCGATCCTCGCGGGCGGCCGAAACCTCTTTAGAAGGGTTTCGCAGCAGCAGATCGCGGCCCTGGGTCAGGGCCGCGACCAGACATGCGTGATAAACACAACCGTACTCCTGAGCCGCGAGCAGCATGCGCGCGTAACGCGGATGCACAGGGAATGCCACCATCCTCCGGCCAAGCGAGGTGATTGCGGCCCCCTCCAGCGCGCCCAGATCGCGGAGCAATTCTTCCGCATGAGCGAGCGCGGGCTCGGATGGAGCTTCGAACCATCGGAACTTCCGCAAATCTTCGACGCCGGCGGCTTTCAGCGTCAGCACCACCTCGGAAAGATCGAGCCGCTTGACCTCCGGCAGATCCTGCGCGGGACGCTCGGCCTGTTCCGGCTCGGCCCACAATCGAATGCATTCGCCGGGAGCCGTCCGGCCGGCGCGGCCGGCGCGCTGCTCGGCGCTCGCCCGGCTGATCTTTTCGATCAGCAGTGTGTTGATGCCGCGGTTCGGGTCGTAGCGGGCAACGCGGGCAAGGCCGCCATCGATGACGAGCCGGATGCCGTCGATCGTAATCGACGTTTCCGCCACATTGGTTGCCACCACCACTTTCCGCTTATCGTAGCGCGCCACCGCCGCGTCCTGATCGCGGTTCGCCAGTTCTCCGTACAGCGGCAACAAAAGATAGCCCTTCGATTGCGGCCGGCTGCGGATAGCTTCTATCGTTCGATTGATCTCGTACCCGCCGGGCATGAAAACCAGCACATCGCCCTCGTTCGCTGGCGCGGCTTTCGCAAACGCGTCGGCGGCGACTTCCCAGACCGGCGGCGGATTCAGGCCGAGGCGCTTCGGCAGATAGTGGATATCCACCGGAAACGTCCTTCCCTGCGACGTCAGCAGGCTGCACGGGCCGAGGTACTTTTCGAGCGCTCCGGCATCGAGCGTCGCCGACATCACGATAATCAAAAGGTCGGGCCGCTCCGTTTCCTGGATGTCGAGAGCGCGGGCGAGCGTGATGTCGCCGTAAAGATGCCGCTCGTGGAACTCGTCGAAGATGAGGGCCTGAATGCCACGCAGACCGGAATCATCGAGCATGCGCCGCAGAAGGATGCCTTCGGTCTCGAACTTGATGCGGGTCGTGGAGGTGGTGGCATTGTCGAAACGGATCTGATAGCCGACCTCCTGCCCCAACGCAACGCCCAGCTCATTTGCAACGCGGGATGCCAGCAAGCGCGCCGCCAGCCGACGCGGTTGCAGGATCACAACCTGCCCGTCACCGAGCAAGCCATGCTTGAGCAGTATTTGCGGTACCTGGGTGGATTTGCCGGAACCGGTAGGAGCTTGGAGGATCAGACGTCTTGACGCCTTCAGCCGCGCGACAAGATCGTTCTCGATGTCGTAAATGGGCAGCAAAGAAAAAGAAACCACAAAAAGCGCAAAAGGCACAGCAGTTTTGAGAGTTTTGTGCTTTTTGTGGTTTCTGTCTTATCGAAGTTCGGTCGTCGTCCTTCCGACGGTGATGGTTTCTGCCCGTACTTCATCCTTGATGGTCTTGCTCGGATCGGCCGTAACGGTCGCGGTGGCGCCGACCTTCAGAAGTTGATCCGACAGCCCGCGGAACTCCATGCGCGCAGGCGGCGCCATGATCACGGTGAGAAGCTGGTTCCCTACCTGCATCTTGACCATCGGCGGCGCGGAGTGATACTGCACTTCTTTGAGGACACCGGTCAGTTTCTGCGGCTTGGTGAGGTCGTATGCCGGCCAGTCGTGCGCGGTACCGTAAAGGAGATTCTTGTCCTGGTCTTTCGGGCCGACCCACGGCGTGATGACGCCGTCGAGCAGCGACTGAAGATTGCCTTCCATGCACGAGTACTCCATCAGCTCGACATCGGGCGTGAGCGCGAAGACGCGCTCATTCTTAATGGGCCGCGAATAGGTCTTCGGGTCATCGAGCACCCAGTTGAAATTGATGTGGCCCATATCGGGGCGTTGGAATGTCATCGTGAGCTTGGCGCCGGCGCTCATGGGATGTCCGATGGTTCCGAGTTTGGCCCAGCCGTTGAAGTTGACGGCTTCGATGACGAGCGTATCTCCGTCCCAGTGGCCGCGGGAATCGCCGAACCAGGTGGGCGGCCAGTCCTTGCGGTGCGGCAAACCTTCGGTGTTCACGAGGCCGAACATCGTGCTCTGCT
>DASXLG010000187.1 GCA_036496425.1 Terriglobia bacterium
CCTCTCGGACCTTGAGACCGTTTATGAGCCTGTCGATTCGAAGCTGTATTACATCAAGTACCCGTTGAAGGGGACTCCGGATGCGTTTGTCGAGGTTGCGACCACGCGGCCGGAGACAATGCTGGGCGATACGGCCGTCGCCGTGAATCCGAGTGATAAACGCTACGCAGGATTCAAGGGACAGTTCGTCATCCTTCCATTAATGAACCGGGAGATCCCTTTCATCGAAGATGCAGTCGTGGAATCGGCGTTCGGCACCGGAGTTGTGAAGGTGACGCCGGCGCACGATCCCGCGGACTTCGACATGGGCCAGCGGCACGGTTTACCGCAGATCAGCATCATCGATGAAGACGCCAGAATCACGGCGGAAGGCGGGCCTTATCAGGGACTCGATCGCGCCGAGGCTCGCAAGCGCGTTCTGTCCGACCTCGATGCCCAGGGTCTGCTGTCGCGCACGGAATCGCTGAAGAACAACGTCGGACATTGCCAGCGTTGCCACACCGTCGTCGAACCGCTGTTGTCGACGCAGTGGTTCGTTCAGATCAAACCGCTGGCGGAACCGGCAATCGCGGCAGTCGAGCAGGGCCGGACGGAATTTGTTCCGGCGAACTGGTCCAACACCTACTTCCAGTGGATGCGCAACATCCGTGACTGGTGTATTTCGAGGCAACTGTGGTGGGGCCATCGCATTCCGGCCTGGTACTGCGACGATTGCAGCGAAATGATCGTGTCTCGAACCGACGTCGATCGTTGTCCGAAATGCTCTTCGGGAAAGATCCGCCAGGATCAGGATGTTCTGGACACCTGGTTCAGCTCGGGCCTCTGGCCGTTCTCTACGCTCGGGTGGCCAGATCAGACGGAAGATCTGAAAGCATTTTATCCGACGACCTTGCTGGTGACGGCCTACGACATCATCTTCTTCTGGGTTGCGCGCATGATGATGTTCGGCCTGAAATTCATGAACGACGTTCCGTTCAAGGCCGTTTACATCACCGGAATCATTCGCGACGCCGAACGGCAGAAAATGTCGAAATCGAAGGGTAATGTTGTCGACCCGCTCGAGATCATCGACAAATTCGGGACAGACGCCGTCCGTTTCGCCCTTGCGCGCATGGGAGCTCCGGGAACCGATATCGCCGTCTCGGACGAGTTGCTCGACAGCTATCGCGCCTTCGCCACGAAAATCTGGAACGCCGCTCGGTTCATTTCCCGTTACGTCGACGAAAGCGACCGGCTGTCGCCGCTCACTGAATTGAAGCAATCGAACCTGTCGTTGGCCGACCGCTGGATCCTGTCGCGCCTCGCGCGAGCCGCAGCGGATGTGAACCGCTCGGTCGAACAGTACAATCTGCATGAGGGCTCGCGGCACGCCTACTCGTTCTTCTGGCACGAGCTCTGCGACTGGTATCTCGAGATGATCAAGCTTCATCCCGAGCGGTCGAAGCCCACATTGCTCTATGTTTTCGAGAGTGCTCTGAGGCTCTTGCATCCGTTTATGCCGTTCATCACCGAGGAACTCTGGCAGAACGTTCCGCACCAGGGCGAGTCGATCATGATAGCGGCGTATCCTGAATTCGATCCTGAACTGGTCGACGAACGCGCGGAGGCGCAGACGGAACTGATTCAGGAGATCATCGTCAAGGTGCGGAATATCCGTTCCGAAATGAACGTCGACGCAAAGCAGACGGTCCCGGTCCGGATTGCGGTGACCGATCCGGAGCTGACAGAGCTTCTGTCCGATGCGCGCGAATACGTGTTCAAGCTGGCTCAGGTCAGCCGGCTTGAAGTCGTTTCGCAGCTGAGCGGCGACAAGCTTTCGGCCCGTGCAGTTGCGGGTGGCCTTTCGCTTGAAGTCCCGCTTGCGGGTTTGATCGACGTCGAAACGGAACGCGCGCGATTGAAGAAAGAACTCGAAAAGGCGCAGCGGGAGATTGACGGCCTGGAGAGGAAGCTGTCGCAGGCGAGTTTCATCGAGCGGGCGCCGAAAGAGGTCGTCGAGGAAAACCGCCGCCGTCTCGCGGACTATCAGGATCAGGCCGCCAAGTTGAACGAAGGTTTGACGCGGTTGGAGTGACGGGCGGGGCTAAGGTCTTACGCCGCTCCGCGGCTGATGCCCCAAGTCAGTATGCAAAATATCGATCTTCAGCTTTTGCGGCCTTTTTTCCTGGATGCCCTTCGCGAGGACATCGGTTCCGGGGATATCACATCCCGGGCGGTTGTCCCCGCCAACGCTCACGCCCGGGCGCGCTTTACGGCCAAGGAAGCGCTGGTCGTTTCCGGTGTGCCCATCGTGCATGAGATTATCCAGCTGGTCGATCCAGAGCTTGAGTTCAAGGCGCTGGAATCCGAAGGCGCTTCCGTGGCGTCCGGAGCCCCGATCGCCGAAGTCCGCGGTTCGGCCCGTTCGATCCTGACTGCCGAGCGCATATCGCTCAATTTGTTCCAGCGCATGTGCGGAATCGCGACGTTGACCCGCCGTTACGTGGATCGTGTCCAGGGCACGCATGCCCGCATCGTCGATACACGAAAGACCGCACCCGGACTACGCGTGCTCGACAAATACGCGGTGACCTGCGGCGGCGGTATGAATCACCGCATGGGACTGTTCGACGGCATCCTGATCAAGAACAACCATCTTGCATTTCATTCCTCCGTCGATGCGGCCATCCGCGCGGCTCGCGCCCATCTGGGTTACCTGGTGAAAGTCGAGGTCGAAGTGCGAAGCCTCGAAGAATTGCGCACGGCGCTGGAAACGGGCGCCGACGTGATCCTGCTGGATAATTTCAATCCGCAGCAAACCCTGGAGGCGGTACAGCTGGTATCCGGGCGCGTTCCGATCGAGTCATCCGGAGGTATCACGCTGGACACTGTTCGCGATTTTGCCGAAGCCGGCGTCGACTACATCTCGATCGGCGCGCTGACCCATTCGGCCCGCGCTGTCGACATTCATTTGCGGGTAATGCCCGAGTAATCTAATCATCGAATGGACCGGAAACTCGACGAGCTTCTATTTGCCCTGATGCAGAACATGACGCTCGCGGTGTCGGGAGAGAAGCTGGCCAAAGATCTTCGTGTTTCTCACTCCACGCTCCTGCGATGGATCGAAAAGCTTCGTGAAGCCGGAATCGAGATCCGTGGCGAGCTGTTCACCGGTTTCAGGCTGGTCCGCCTGCCCGATGTCCTGCTGCCGCAGATTATCCGGCCGAGGCTTCGCACCCGGATCATCGGCCGGAACCTGTTTCACTTTTATGACGTCGATTCGACCAACTCTTTCGCCGGCCGCTTGATCACTCACGGCCGCAAGATTCCGGAGGGAACCGTGGTCCTGGCCGAAGCGCAGACCGCCGGCCGCGGCCGGCTGGGACGCAGCTGGCACTCCCAGAGAGAAGCCGGCATCTATTTTTCGATGGTTTTGTTCCCGAAAGCGCCGCCCAGTCTCGCGCCGCTGTTCACGCTGGCCACTGCAGTGGCGATGCACAATGCGGTGGAGCGCTACACCGGGCTCGACATCGACATCAAATGGCCGAATGACCTGCTGATCGGGCAACGGAAGTTCTGCGGGATACTTTCCGAGATTCATGCGGAAGTGGATCTGGTGAAGATGATGATCATCGGGGTTGGCCTCAACGCGAACCATGAAAGCCTGCCCGAAGATATAGCGCAGCGCGCGACCTCGCTGCGGATCGCATCCGGCCACATTCAATCGAGAATCGAGATTTTGCTGGAATTCTTTGAAGAGTTCGAGACCATCTATATGGATTTCGAGCGCAAAGGGCCGCGCAGCATCATCGATCAATGGACGTGTTCTTCGAGTTTCGCGAACGGGCGCAGAATCGAAATCCATGACGGCGTCCGGAAAATCGCCGGAGTTACCCGCGGTTTGAACCCGCTCGGCGCGCTGAGAATCGAACAGAAGGGCGGCCAGATTGAAGAGGTCTACAGCGGCGACGTCGTGGAGTGGGAGTAACCATGTTACTGGCAATTGATCTCGGCAACACCAACACGGTCTTCGGAGTCTACGACACCAGCGACAAGCTCGTCATGCACTGGCGGCTGTCCACTCAGAAGGAGCGAACCGTCGATGAGTACGGCATCCTCCTGCGCAACCTTTTTGCGCTGGAGAAAATCGACGCGGCAAAGATCCGCCGCGTGATTATCGCTTCGGTGGTGCCGCCGCTCGACCCGGTATTGAACGAGATGGCATCTGTCTATTTTTCGGTGAAGCCGGTCTTCGTGACCCACGAGAATGCCGGGATTCCCATTCTCTACGACGATCCGCGCGAAGTCGGCGCCGATCGCATCGTCGACGCGGTTGCAGTAATCCACAAGTACGGCAAGCCTGCGATCGTGGTCGACTTCGGCACGGCCACGACGTTCGATGCGATCACTTCGGACGGCGAGTATCGAGGCGGCGTTATCGCTCCTGGAATTGTCATATCCGCCGAAGCGCTGTACGAACATGCCGCCAAGCTTCCCCGGATCGAAATTCAGAAACCGCCGCATGTCATCGGCACTTCCACGATCACGAGCATGCAAAGCGGCCTGTTCTACGGCTACGTCGCTCTGGTCGACGGCATCATCGCCAGAATGAAAAAGGAACTCGGTCCGGATGCGCGGGTCATCGGCACCGGCGGCCAGGCTCTATTCATCAGCCAGGAAACCAAGCTGATCGACACGGTCGATCCGAATATCACGCTGGACGGGCTTCAACTGCTCGCCTCACGCCTGACGCGCTGACAAAAGCCGTTGGATTGATGACACTCATGTAATAATGGCGCAGCTTTGGCGGCTGCCGAAGCGGGAGACGATATGATGCGTCGAACAGTACTTGCCGTATCCCTGCTTGCATGCGCGGTCCTTTGTGCGTGCAGCCGCTCCGCCGGCAGCAACGAAACGTCGGCGATTGACGTCAGCCATCCTGTAAAGGGCGACTGGGCCGTTGTTCGGCTCGAAAGCGATCCGGATAACCTGAATCCGCTTATCAGTACAAATGCTGTTGCCCACTACGTGATGTGGGGAGTCAATAATTCTCAGGTATATGAGTTGTTGATGGCCTACAACAACAAAGACTTTGGTTTGACTGAGCCCCTTCTGATAGAAGCACCACCTTCAATTTCTGACGATCGTTTGACATATACCATCAAAATTCGGGACGGTGTTAAATGGCACGATGGCGTGCCCTTTACCCCCGACGATGTTCTGTTCACCTTCAAAGCTGCTGCTTGTCCTCTGGATGATACCGGGCCGGTTCGTAGTTATTTGAGTGAAATTGCAGACATTCAGGTGGACGGCCGCTCCATGCGTTTCCAGATGAAGAAGCCGAATGTATACAATGTAGAAAACGTCGCCAACACTCTGGCCATCATTCCAAAGCACGTTTTCGACGCGGACGGCTTGCTGGATGGCTTCAGCTATAAAGACATCATCGGGCCGAAAGGAAAAGCCGACCCCAAGATCAAGAAGTTTGCGGAAGGGTTCAACACTCATCCTGCGAATCGCGCCCCCATTGGAACCGGACCTTATAAGTTTGAAAAGTGGGACAGCGGCAAGGAGATTGTGCTCACAAGGAACGACGATTATTGGGGGAAAAAGCCCTATCTCGACAAGATCGTCTATAAGGTCATCAACGATTACACGGCCGCGCTCACTGCATTGAAGGCAGGAGAAATCGACCTGCAACCCAGGTTATTGCCTATTCAATACAGGGACCAGACATCCGGACAGGCGTTCGATCAGCAATTTGCCAAAGGAACGTACTCGATTCCTTCCGCCTCCTGGATCATCTGGAATAATGACCGGCCGTTTTTTAAAGACAAACGTGTCCGGCAGGCGATGACGATGCTGATCGACCGGCAGAAAATAATCGATAAGATCCGGCTCGGCCTGGGGACCATCGCCATTTCGCCGATCAGTCCTCAGGCGCCCAATTTCGATCCGAATCTCAAGGCGTTGCCTTATGACCCGAAGCGAGCCGGCGAATTATTGGATGAGGCAGGCTGGATCGATCACGATGGTGACGGCATCCGGGACAAAGACGGCGTGAAATTCAAATTCGAATTTCTGGGCTCCACCGGAAGCCCCACATTCCCGCAGCTTTCGCCTGTGCTTGAAGAAGCTTTCCGGAAAGCCGGCATTGAGATGACGGAGCGGACGATTGAATTCGCTTTGATGTCCAAGGCGCTGAAAGAGCACCGGTTCGATTCAAGCGCGCTCACCTCGTCATCCGATCTGGATCAGGAGCAAACGCAGATATTTCATTCCAGTTCGGCAGCAGGCGGCTCTAATTTTATGAATTTCAAGAACGCCGATTCCGACCGCCTTCTGGAGCAGATCAACCTGGAATTCGATCCGCAGAAACGGAAAGCTCTTTACTGGAAATGGCAGGAGTTGATGGCAGATGAACAGCCTGTCGCGTTCCTTTATTACTGGCTCGAACCCGCTGCCTATAGCAAGAGGTTCCAGAACGTGCAGTGGCTGCCGCTACGGCCCGGATACGACCTGAACAGCTGGTGGGTTCCAGCTGCGTTGCAAAAGTACAAAAGCACGACTGCGCCATAGAGGATGCGGGGATATTTCGTCAAACGTCTTCTTCTGATTATTCCAACGCTGCTGGGTATTTCGATCGTTTCGTTCATCCTCATCCATCTGGCGCCTGGCGATCCCGCAGAGCTGAAGCTTGCACAGAACGATCAAAGAATTACCGGAGACATCGCCGAACAACTCAAGGAAACCCGGGAGTTGTACGGGCTCGATCGTCCTCTCTACATTCAGTACTTCAGCTGGCTGAAACGGATCGTCACATTCGATTTCGGCGAATCCCTGCGCGATCATCGGCCGATCATCGACAAATTGAAGGAACGCCTGCCTGTTTCGATCGAATTGAGCGGGATTTCGATCGTTCTTGCCTATTTAATAGCGATTCCGCTCGGCATGTACTCGGCGACGCATCGATTCACTATAGGCGAACGCATACTTACAGTCCTGTTGTTCGGGCTTTACTCCATTCCGAACTTCTGGCTGGCGACGATGGCCATCATTTATCTCGGCGGCGGTGACTTCTGGAACGTGTTTCCAGTATTTGGTCTGACCTCGAACAACTCTGCGACGTGGCCGCTATGGCAGCGTGTCGTCGACGAAGGATGGCACCTCGTTCTTCCGGTGGGGTGCCTGACGTATTACACGATGGCGGTTCTGTCGCGATATATGCGCGCCAGCATGCTGGAAATCATCCGCCAGGACTATATCCGGACGGCAAAAGCCAAAGGTTTGAGCGAGCGGATGGTCGTCTACCGTCATGCGTTGCGGAATTCGTTAATACCGATCATTACACTCGTGGCTGATCTTCTTCCGGCCGTTGTCGGAGGCAGCATCGTTATCGAAACGTTGTTTTCCATTCCCGGGATGGGGCAGCTCAGCTATGAGGCTGTATTCACGAGAGACTACCCGCTCCTCATGGCTCTGTTTACGACGAGCGCCCTCGTGACGCTGGCTGGTGTCCTGATTGCGGACTTTCTGTACGTACTGGCGGATCCCAGAATTGCTTATGGACAATGATCGGCAGCCTGAAAGCTACTGGCACATCATCTCCCGGCAGTTCCGTAAGAATCGTGCCGCTGTCGCGGGATTGTTCATCGTTCTCGGGTTCTTTCTGGTAGCCGCACTTGCGGACTTCATTGCAAACGATAAGCCACTCGCGATGAAATACGGCGGACAGATCTACTTTCCAGTCGTCGAGGACTATCTTGTCGGTGTCGGGCTTGACAGGTGGCCTTTGCAGTTTCGGAATATATCTTTCAAGGATTTTGCGGTGGAGAATTTCAAGCCCGGCGACTGGGCACAATTCCCGCCGATCCGGTATTCGCCGATCGAGGTTAATCTCAACGACGCTCTGCAACGACCTTCGAAGCAGCATTTCCTGGGTACTGACGACGTTGGCCGTGACGTTGCGAGCCGCATCATCCACGGTTCACGCGTATCCCTTTCGGTGGGATTTGTCGCGGTTTCGATCTACGTTCTGATCGGGCTGGCCATCGGGGCCATGGCCGGCTATTACGGCGGCGTTGTCGACATTGTGGCTTCCCGGGCGATCGAGATCATGATGACGATTCCAACGTTCTTTCTGGTCATTACCGCCGTTGCATTTCTCCCAAGAAGCATCTTCTACATCATGATCGTGATCGGGCTGACAAGCTGGCCGACCGTGGCGCGGCTGACCCGGGCGGAGTTTCTGAAAACGAAAACTCTGGATTATGTGGTTGCGGCTCGCGCTCTTGGTGCGACGGATGCCCGAACGATTTTCCGCCATGTGCTTCCGAATACGATGGCTCCTGTACTGGTCGCCGCGACGTTTGGAGTCGCTTCCGCGATTCTGATCGAATCGGCGCTTAGTTTCCTGGGTGTCGGCGTTCCTCCATCAACCGCGAGCTGGGGCTCGATTCTCGCCACGGCTCGTGAACTTCAGCCCAGCGGCTGGTGGCTGGCGGCTTTCCCCGGTCTCGCCATTTTCCTTACGGTTACTTCATATAACCTTGTTGGAGAAGGTCTTCGGGATGCGGCGGACCCTCGTTTGAAGGGCTAAGTCCGTTTATAATGGAAAGTGAATGCCGCCGATCAAGACTTTCTACGACGAGTTGGGTGTTCCTCGTGACGCGAACGCGGCTGCGATCAAGCATGCTTTCAAAGAAGTAGCGAAGGTTTATCACCCCGATAAAAATCCTCCGGATAAGCAGGCATGGGCTCATGAGCAGATGAGCCGGTTCAATTTCATCATGGAGACGCTGCTCAACCCCACGACCCGCCAGGAGTACGACGACCTGGTGAAAAAATACGAGGAGGCGCCGGCTCCATCCGTGCGGCCGCGCCGGCCTCGCGAGCAGAACGCCCTTGAGCGCGAATACGCTCAGGTGTCGGTCGAGATCATGAATCTGGCAGGGAAGTATTCAAATTGCCGCTTGAAGATGATGATCGGCGCAATTATCGGCAGTGTTGCGGCGATCATGCATATTTCCGCCTATCTCATGCCGTCGGACGTCTTTCAGGATTTCCCGATCACATTCGCCTTCACCTATTTCTTCACGCTGATTGGCGGAGTCATGTTGATCATCGGCATCTCCGACTATCTGGGCCGCGGGCAATACCGCCGAAGAATAAATGAATTAGAACAGAGGCGTTCCCAGCTCCGCGAGCGCATGTATGAAGCGTTCGTATCGAACTGAAAGTCAGGCGCTATCTGCTACGAGATCTGCAGTAGCGAGTCCTCAGAAGGGTCGTAATCGCGATCGACGGCGATTCGATAGTTGGCGACTTTCAATTCACAGCCGGCGCCGAGGCAAACCCAATGGTCGGCCGGCGCGTCATCGCGTCCCCGGCGGAATCGGGTCGTCAAGCCGCACTTGGGGCAGCGTTGCTGCTTGCTGAAGTTGCGTTTTTTGGCGAAGCGCGTGTAGGAGAAGTGCCTAGGGACGGAGTTGAACCGCCGACGCCGGCCTTTTCAGGGCCGCGCTCTACCAGCTGAGCTACCTAGGCTCCAGCGAACCCTATAACGTTACCGGAGCCAGGGGGCACTCGTAAAGACCCAAGTTGCAGGCCATACTGGTGTTTGCATGAAGAGATACCGCCTCTCCGCCCCCGCCGCAACGATCGCCGGTCTCGCAATAGCCGCGGCGGCGGTGTCGTGGTTCGCGGTTGCCGGCACGCCGCTGCCGCAAGCCCTCTTGATGATTTTCCCGGGTTTGGCATTTACCGGAATGCTGCTCCTCGGCAGTGATCAGATCCTGGAAGCCGCTCAAAAATCAGCAAGGACACAGCCGGCCAGGATTGCCGCCGTGCCGATCATACTCTGGGCCCTGTATGCCGGTTATGCGACGGGAATGGGGATTGCTAACGTGAGAGGCCTGACGACAATGGCGGTGTATTTGAGCGTTCCGTTCCTTGTGTTCGCTGTATCGTCCAAGGCCGAA
The DNA here is from genome assembly GCA_036496425.1 of Terriglobia bacterium. Classification (NCBI taxonomy): domain Bacteria; kingdom Pseudomonadati; phylum Acidobacteriota; class Terriglobia; species Terriglobia bacterium. The sequence goes on from DASXLG010000187.1 coordinate 9,960, forward strand.
CCGCTGGTGATCCTCTGGATCTGGCTGCCGTTGGAACTGGGCATCGTTCGCCAGATTCTGGTCGCGAAGATGCCGGGCCCGGACCTGCATTACGCCTTTGCCCAGCTGCTGGCGATCGATGCGGGCCTTGTCGCTTTTATTGTCTGGAACGGAACGCCGAACGTCGGCTTTCGCTTCGAGGTGGATCGCACTTACATTCGAGCCGGCCTCGCGAGCTTCGTGATGTTTGCCGTCATCGCGATTCCCCTGGGCTTTGCGATCGATTTCATCCACTACAGCTTTACGCTGAAAAAGTTATATTCCGCTATCCCCGTGTTCGCCGGAATATTCCTCTTCACGGCTTTGCCTGAAGAATTCCTCTTTCGAGGTTTAATTCAAAACTGGCTCGAACGTGTGACTCGGAGACGGGTCGTCAGCCTGGTAATCGCAGCGCTCATATTCGGCGCATCGCATCTCAATAATGGTCCACCCATTCCGAACTATCGGTATTGTCTGATGGCGACGATCGCCGGGATCTTCTACGGCAGCGCCTGGAGCGCTACGGGAAGCCTGATGGCTTCTGCTCTAACCCACGCGCTGGTGGATACCGTCTGGAGCGTGGTGTTTAGATGATGATGCAGGCTTGGGCCGCAGGGGAAGTCCTTTTCGTTTTCGCCGGGGTGGTGGCATACATCTGGCGGTTGCAGTTCAGGTTTCCGGACTTCGCAGTTGTCCTGCTGGTCTTTATTCTTCTGACGTTTTTGCTGCATCGGGACCGGTTGCAGGACCTGGGATTCGGGTCTCGAGGACTGTGGAACGGAATCAGGCTGCTGGCGCTGCCGACGCTCATCATCGCTGCCGTTCTCATCGTTGCCCGTCTACCGGCCGCGTTTTTCACAGTCAATAGATTGTATGGACTGGGAAGGTATTTCGCCTGGTGTCTGCTTCAGGAGTTCGTTTTGCAGTCGTTCTTCGGCAACAGGTTGTTGCTCATCATGAAAAATCCCAAGCGTGCGGCGTGGATGAACGGCGTGTTGTTCGCCGCCGTGCACATGCCAAACCCCGTGCTCGTACCGGTGACGTTCTTAGGCGGCTATATCCTGACGCGCGTGTTTTTCGCAACGCGCAACCTTGTGCCGCTCGCTTTATCGCAGGCGATTATAGGAAGTCTGTTGTCTGTAGCACTGCCGGTGGCATGGCATCACGGGTTGAGAGTTGGTCCGGGTTTCTACCGGAGAAATCAGCCATAGGGGACAGTTACTGCGACGCCGGTTTTGCCAGCGCGGCTTCAATGGCAGCGGTGACGTCATGCGATTCGGGCTCAACAGCGGAGCGAAATCTGCCGATAATCTGGCCGTCGCGGCCGATCAGAAACTTTTCGAAATTCCACTGAATCTCGCCGGGGAACTTCGGATCGGTGGTTCGCGAAGTCAGATAATCGAATAGTGGAACTTTCCCCGCTCCGAGTACCGGCACTTTGGAAAACAAGTCAAATGTCACGCCATAGTTGGCTTTGCAGAACTGCTGAATTTCACCGTCCGACCCGGGTTCCTGCTGGCCGAAATCATTCGACGGGAATCCGAGAAGCGCCAGGCCTTGGGCGGCATACTTCTGATGCAGCTTCTGCAGGCCTTCATACTGGTAGGTGTAACCGCACTCGCTCGCCGTGTTGACGATGAGCACGACCTTGCCTTTGTACTTCGAAAGGTCAACAGGCTGGCCGTTCAGGCTGTTCATTTTAAAACTGAGCACGTCGGGCACCTTGCCTCCATTCTTGGTTTGAGCCGTTTGCAGCCCAGCTGCCGCCACCACCAGGATCGCCGCAAGAAGTATGTTGCGCATCGGAACCTCCGCTGATTCAGAATTGCAGGATACCGTGAAATTAGCGATTTCCGCTCGCTAAAACGTCTTTGAAAGTGACGGCCATGGCGGTGATATCGTCGGACTGTGGCACGCCTGCCGCGAAGATGCGCACTTCCGCCAGCACGTTAGTAACGATGTCTTCCGCCGATCCGCCCGGGGTCCGGCCGAGCAACTTGTGCAGGCGTTCGTCGGAGAAGAATTCCCCGGTCGCGCTGGCGGCTTCGGTAACGCCGTCCGTATAAAGGAAGATCGTCTCGTCCGGCTGCATCGTCAGTCGGCCGGTTTCAAAGCTCGCCGTTTCGAAGGCGCCCGCGATCATTCCGGACGGCTCCGTCAGCTGCCGTGAGTCGCCGCTTTTCGAAATGAGATACGGCGGATTGTGTCCCGCAATGCAGTATTCCAGTTCACCGGTATGGGTGTGGAGTATGCCGTAGAACACCGTCACAAACATCGCAGTATCGCTCTGCTGGGTCAGGACATCGCTCGTATATTTGACGCATTCGCCGGCAGAGCCGCCTTGCAAGGCGGTGGCTTTAAGTAATGTCCGGCACACGGCCATGAAGATGGCGGCGGGAACACCCTTGCCCGACACGTCGCCGATCACGAAGGCCAGCCGGTCGGTATCGATCAGGAAAAAATCGTAAAAGTCGCCGCCGACTTCGCGCGCGGGCGTCATCTGCGCAAAGATTTCGAATTCCGTTCGACCCGGGAACGGAGGAAACTGCCGCGGCAAAATCGACTGCTGAATGCGCGCAGCAACGCCGAGTTCATGCTGAATCGCAGTGAGCTCTTCGCGCGCCTGCAATCCCTGTTTGATCGTTTCCAGTTCCTGGATCGTCTTGTTGAGAGTCGTTTCGAAATCGGCAAAATCGATCGGTTTGATCAGAAAATCATAAGCGCCGCGGTTCATCGCGGTGCGGATGTTCTGCATGTCGCCGTAGGCGGAGACAATGACGGCTTTGAGAATCCGGTTAATGTCGGTCAGCCGCGACAACAAGGTCAACCCGTCCATCACGGGCATGTTGATATCGCTCATGATGACGTCCAGAGTGGGATCGTCCTTCAGCCGGTTCAGCGCTTCCTGCCCGTTGTGCGCGAATACGAACTCGAATTCGCCGTCCTTGATCCGCTTGCGGAAGCGCTGCCGGATCAAGACTTCAAGATCCGGCTCATCATCGACGATCAATACTTTAAAGGCCATTCCAGGCACCCTCTAGGTGGTCTTCATCTTCGGCAACGTGATAATAAACTCCGCGAACTGACCGGGCTCGGATTCCACCCGGATTTCCCCTTTGTGCTGCTGCACCACAATCTCGAAACTCATCGATAAACCCAGACCGGTGCCGGACCCGGTGGGCTTTGTGGTGAAGAACGGTTCGAAGATTCTCGCCTTCACTGCAGGCGGAATCCCGTCTCCGTTATCGCGAATGCGGAGCTCAACGCGACTGCCCAAATCGCGGGTCCGCGAGGACACCAGCGGTTCGAATCCGTCGCCGACCCTCTTCTTCTTTTCATATGCGGAATAACATGCGTTATTCGCAATATTCAAAAACACCCGGCTCAGGTCATGCGCCACGACGTTGACCGGTTGAAGAGACGGATCGAGATCCTCCTCGATGCCGACGTTGAAGTTCTGATTCTGCGCTCTCATTCCGTGATATGCCAGCTTTACATATTCGGAGAGCAGTGAATTCAGATTCGTCAACTGCCACTGCCCGGATTGCCCGCGTGAATGCATCAGCATATTGCGGACGATGCCATCGGCGCGCTTTCCATGCTGCTGAATCTTGCTGACATTCTGCTGAAGGTCATTAAGAATTTCGGCGATATTCTCGACCTCCTTCGGATCGAGCCGCTGTTTCTGTTCGGCAATCGACTGCCCGAGTTCGTCGACCAGACTGACGGAAACCTCTGCGAAGTTCGTCACGAAATTGAGCGGATTCTTGATTTCGTGGGCAATGCCGGCGGTGAGGGATCCCAGGGACGCGAGCTTCTCCTGCACGACCAGCTGATCCTGCGCTTTACGCAGCTGATCCATGGCCTTCTCCAGTTCCTCGCTTTTCCTCCGCTCCTGATCGCCGGCTCGCGTCAGTTGGTCGTGAGCCAGCGCCAGCTTCCCCGTCATGTCGTTGAATGCGCGCGCCAGTTCGGAGAGTTCATCATTGCTCTTGATGGCGAGACGCTCTTCCAGATGCCCGCTGCCAATCAGCGCCGCGCCCTTCTTTAACCGATCGAGTCCCGTCGTCAACTGCGTCGACACGGCAAAGGCAACAATGATGGCAATCGCAGCGGATGCCAGAAAGATGGCGATCGCGATCCGATCGGTGAGCGTGGCGACCGCATAGAAATTGGAACTGGCGGCATCGACGCGTCCGTTTTCATCCTTCTGCAGCTGAGGCAGCCGGCTTTTCAACACCTCCTGCGTCAGCGGTTCGGCGCGCACCGCCAGTTCGGTGATCGCCTTCGTCTGATCGACGCCGAAACTGCCATAAAATACCCTCCACGATGCCGCCAGGTTCCGAAACGCGTTACCGAAGGCATCGATATCCTTCCGATTTTGCGGTTCGGCGAGGTTGTGCAGATCGTCGATCTGTTTTTCAACACTCTGCAATTGTTGATTGAACTGCGCCACTTCGACCGGATCCGCGCCGGAGGACGCCTCGGCAGCCTGACCGAGCAGCGTGATCTGTTTCTGGATATCGTTCAGCGTCAGGTTGATCGCCGAAATCAAAGCCTGACTGGACACCGCGCGCCGCAGCGCCTCGACGGTCAATTGCCGTCGTTGGTTTCCCCAGAAGTAGATGATCAGGTTGAGAGCGAACAGCATGACGATGACGAAAAAGGCGGCAGACAGTCTTCGTCGAATCGTCATGGGATGTAGCGGAGCGGATAGCCTTTTTGACCCGGTAGCAGACTGTCCACTTTCAGAACCTTGGCGTCCCTGGGTACCTGCTCCGCATCCATGAACGCGACAGCTCCGGGAATATTCGTCACCAGCGCAGCTGCCCGCTCATTGGTGTCGACCGTTTTGGGCGCGACAGAACTTTCGGCGCGAAACACTTTGCCGATCCAATACTGACGGAACTGCGCCTCACTCATTTCGAGAACATTCTTGAGAACGACGTCGCGTTCGCGTGCGACTGGCGCGTGAATCAGCAAGGTTACCCGGATGCTGGACGACCAGAACTGCCGATCGCCCAACAAGATCTTCCGCAGCTCCGCAAAAGTGAGGTTATCTACCGGAACATCCTTGTTCGCGACGACCGCAATGTCCGCTGCTGGCGCGGGATTTGCGAACAGCGTCACGATCGGGAGAAGGATGGCGAGGAAGCACCACATATTCCGTCGGTTCATCGATTCTCCTAAAACGTGTAGCTGATGTTCATAAAGCCAAAATTGTAATCCGGCAAGCCGGGCGCGCGCCGCTGGTTGCGAAATTCAAACTTGAATGCAGCGAAGTTTGTAAGGTCGTAACGTACTCCGGCCACGTGGCCCGCCAGGTTGGGCAGCGGTTGGAACATGGTATCGGACTTCGGGACATGAATGTACTCGAAGCGATAGTAGGGTTTCCACTGGCGGCCCCAAAACGGCAGACGATATGCCGCCTGCACATAATACGCCTGACTGTTCGCGATCGGCGCCGGCACGGTGAGACTTTTATGCCGCGTATCCGCCGCTTCGGCAATAATCTCCGGCCTTTCACGGGTGAGGACGAAGTGAGCAGAGGTGATCCACTCGTCGTAGTCTCTTCCGTTGGTCGTCACTTTGTCGTGATAGGCGGATCCTCCCGTCTGCAGACCATAAAACCGGTCTGGACGGATGAAGCCGTTGACCAGCCACGTTTTGGCATTGTTGATCGGCCCGAAGTCGCCAGGCCGGCTGATCACGGCGCCGCGGCCGTTCCCCATGCCGACGTTGTAATTCAGATTCAGGCCGCCGGCGGGGACGGCGCCCTCGAGGAGCGCGCCGACGAAGTGGACCGGAATGAATTTGCCGCCGAACTGCGTCATTTCCGGACGGCTCACCGTGGTCTGAAGCCACTGGCCATGATGGAATGCGGTGTTCCAGTAATTGATGGGCGTGTGGTAGCGGCCGAACGACACTTTTAAGTAATCGTTCTCTTCGAACCTGATGATGCTGCGTTCGACTTCCGGATTGAAACCGGTCGCAGGCGGCGAGCCGGTACCGGCATCGGTGCGGGCCGTCAAGCTGATTTCGGCAAGATAATTGACCCGAGGCGACAGATTGGAATTGAAGTGCAGAATGAACTGACCTTCGCTAAACCCTGTTTTGGCGCCCGGTTGGTCGCCTCCGCTGAAAGTGAAATCGCTGAAGCCGGCCATATTCAATGTCGGCCGCGGCATGGAGTTGGGGTGCATGATCGCTTCCATGCCTTCGGGCGGCGCGGGCGGCTGCGCCGTCACTACCGGAGGAGGCGGCGGACTCTGCGCCTTCGCTCCTTCCAGTTCGGCGACGCGCTTCTCCAACTGATCGATCCGGTCCATTAACTTCTGGATAACTTGTGTCTGCTCCTGCGGATTACCTGCCTGAGCCAGAACGGTCGAGGCCTGGGCGAACACGAGCCCGCAGGCCAGCAGCACTGTTTTCGTCAATGAATCGTCTCCCTGATGGTCACTTGGATTTCATGACCCACGTTCCATTCCAGCCGGCGGCCGGCGGAAACTGCCGCAGTTCATCGCACCGTCTGAGGTACATCGCGGAGGTAAGGTCGTGGGGATGAAGATCCAGTGCGGTGGAAAAAGCTCGCTTCGCCTCGTCCCAGCGGCGGTCGCGGTAAAGTTGCAGACCGTCGGCGAAGCATATCAACACACTTTGCATCTGTGGAAAGGATTGTTCGGTGTGGTAATCGAGAATTTCAAAGACCCGGACCGGCTCCGATTTACCGTGCAGCAGCACGCGATCGACCTCCCTGCTGCAGTAGCCGCCGCGCAGCCGCTGGAACGTTGCGGCGCTGACCAGAATTCCGGTGCCGTATTCCTTGCAGGCGCTCTCCAGCCGGGAAGCGAGATTGACGCCGTCGCCGATCACGGTATAGTCCATCCGCTTCGGCGAGCCGATATTCCCGGAGACTACGACATCCGTATTGATGCCGACCCCGATGAACAGCGGCTTGCGTCCGCTCGACACGCGGCGTTCGTTGAATTTCCGCAGTTCCGCATGCATAAGAATGGCGGCGCGAACCGCGCGATCCTCGTCGTCGTCGCGGGCGAGCGGAATGCCGAATGCCGCCATAAAGGCGTCGCCGATGAATTTGTCAAGCATCCCGCCTTCGTGCTGAATGCAATCGACCATGACCGTAAAGAACTCGTTCAATAGCGTCACGGTTTCCGGAGGACCAAGCTCTTCGGTCAGGCGGGTGAAGCCGCGAATATCGGAAAACAGCACGGTGGCGAGACTGCTCTGTCCGCCGAGAACATTGTCTTTCGATTCGAGCAATTTTTCGGCAATCGAAGGGTCGACATAGCGGGACATCGTGGCTTTCAGCCGCTTCTCCTTGGTGATGTCCTCGATCATGATGACGGAACCGGACTGTCCCTTATTGAAACTGCTGAGCGGTAGAACCGTGACGTTTGCCTGAATGGTCCGCTCGCCGAACTGCAACTGCGCATCGATGGTCACGTTGTCGGTCCTGGCTTCCTCAACGTGCCGCAATTTCTCGATCACCCAGTCGTTCGCGTTGCCAAAGACCTCCGCCACAGGTCTGTCGATAACATCGGCCGCCTGAATGTCCAGGATGCAGCAGCCGGCGGCATTGCACGTCATCACAATGCCGTCTTCGTTCACGGTCACGACGCCGCTCGACATACTTTCCAGAATGCTCTCGTTGTAGTTCTTCATCGTCTGGACATCGCCGAACAGTTTCGCGTTTTCCAGGGCGATGGAAATCTGCGATGAAAATGTCTGCAATCGGGCTTCATCGTCCGCGCTGAAGGCGCTGCCGATTTTGTTCAGGACTTCGGTAACGCCAATCGTTTTACCCTGTTTGTTAATAACGGGCACGCACAGAATCGAGCGGGTGATGAATCCGGTGCTGCGATCGACGTGAGCATTGAACCGGGCATCGGCGTAGGTATCCATCAACCGGATGGGACGGGACGTGGTAAACACGGTGCCTGCGATCCCGGCGGTAGCCGGAATGCGAATTTCTCCGAGATTCAGACCCTCGCCGACTTCGGTGTACAACTCGTTCCTTTTCTCGTCATGAAGGAACAGTGTCGACCGCTCGGCATTCAGCATTTTTGTAATGGTTGCAATGATCTTGCCCAGAAGAGGTCCCAATTGAAGTTCGGACGACAAATCGCTGACCACCTCCAAGGTGGCACGCAAGTGGTCCTGCGCCTTCAACCCCTGTTTCACCCTTTCCAGTTCACGGACAGTTTTCGCCAGCGTGAGTTCGAAATCCCGCAGATCGACAGGCTTGGTCAGAAAGTCGTAGGCACCCAGATTCATCGCGGCGCGGATGTTCTGCATGTCGCCGTAAGCCGAGACGACCACCGCTTTCAGGGTGCGGTCGAGCGCGGTCAGGCGGGAAAGGAGCGTCAGCCCGTCCATGACGGGCATATTGATGTCGCTCATCACCACATCAATAGCCGGATCGCGATGCAGGTGTTCGAGCGCGTCCTGGCCGTGACGCGCAAAAATGAATTCGAACTCGCCGCTCTGTATCCTTGCGCGGAAGCGCTGGCGGATCAGCAGCTCCCAATCCTGTTCGTCGTCGACTATCAGTACTTTGATAGGCATAGCGTGGGGCACGGTACCACCGATTCCTTCCCCTTCTTTACTCTTTGGAGATGCCGATTTCACATGGCTCGCCGTCGATCTCCCACTTTTCCCAGTGCTGGGCGCTGTCCCGGCCGGTCTGGACCTGGGTGGCGAGTGTTTCGGATTTGATGTACTCGGTCATGCGGGAAACCGCGCCGGCAACTTTTTCCGACGACTCGAAGTAGATACGAATGCGATCCGTGACCGAAAGCCCGGCATCTTTTCGCATGTTCTGGACGCGGTTGACGAATTCGCGGGCCAGGCCTTCATTCACCAGTTCCGGTGTGAGCGTCGTGTCGAGAGCAACGGTGAGGCCCTCGGCCGATTCGACCAGCCAGCCTTCGATGCTTTGCGCAGAAACGCTGACGTCTTCGCGGCTGATCGTCACCTGCGAGCCGTTGACGTCAGTTGCGAACGTTCCGGTCTGATCGAGCTGCACGACTTCCGCCGACGTCATCTCTTTGATTCGTTTGGCAACGGCATTGACCTGCTTGCCGAATTTCGGTCCGATGATCTTGAAGTTTGCCGTTGCGGTCTTTCGAACGATCGGCGACGACTCGTCGATGAACTCGATTTTCTTGACGTTGATTTCCTCGAGGATTACATCGTTCATCTGTTCGATCAGCCGTCGCGTCTCGGCCGACGCAGGAATCGCGATGCGAGCCAGCGGCTGCCGGGTCTTCAGATTCGTCTTCGCCCGCATCGTGCGGACGAGGCCGACGACCTTTTGCGCTACATCCATCCGCTGTTCGAGTTCCGGTTTGATGAGTTCTTGATTCGAGCCGGCTATCGGAGCGATATGGACCGACTCGAACGATTCGCGTCCGGTTGCGGAGATCAGCGCCCTATAGATCTCGTCCGCCAGAAACGGCGCCAGCGGCGCGGTCATCTTCGTGATGGCGACGAGGCATTCAAAGAGTGTTTGATATGCGGCTGTCTTGTCCGGCCCGGATTCACCCTTCCAGAAACGGCGGCGATTGCGGCGCACGTACCAGTTCGAAAGCTGCTCGATGGTGAAATTGCTGACCAGGCGCGCGGCACGCGTGGGGTCGTAGTTGTCCATCGCGTCGATGAACTCGGCCGTGGTGGAGTTCAAGAGAGACAGAATCCACTGATCGATGTCCGGACGCTCCGACGCCGGAATGTCCGGCTCGGCATGCCTGAAGCCGTCGATGTTGGCGTAGAGCGTGAAAAACGCGTAAGTGTTCAGCAGTGTTCCGAAGAACTTCCGCTGCACTTCCGCGATGGAATCGATATCAAACAGTTTCGGCTTCCACGGCGGACTCGACGACATCAGGAACCAACGCACCGTATCCGCGCCGTACTGACCGATCACCTGGAAAGGATCGACCGTGTTTCCGCGCGTTTTCGACATCTTCTGGCCGTTCTTATCGAGCACCAGGTCATTCACGATAACGTTCTTGAAGCACGGCTGTTTGAAAAGCGCCGAGCTGATCGAGTGCAGCGTATAGAACCAGCCGCGGGTCTGATCGACGCCTTCGCAGATGAACGCGGCAGGGAAGGCGTGTTTGAAGACGTCCTGGTTCTCGAAGGGATAGTGCCATTGAGCAAACGGCATCGAGCCGGAGTCGAACCAGACGTCAGCCAGCTCCGGAATGCGGCGCATTTCACCGCCGCACGAGCACTTCAAAACGATGTCATCGACATACGGCTTGTGGAGATCGAGCGGTTCGGGCAGTTTTGCGCCTTCGCGCCGAAGTTCTTCCACGCTGCCGACGGACCGTCTGGCTTCGCATTGCTGGCAAATCCATATCGGCAGCGGCGTACCCCAGTAGCGATCGCGCGAGATCGCCCAGTCTTTATTTTCCTCGAGCCAGTTTCCGAACCGGCCTTCGCCGGTTTCCGGCGGATACCAATGGATCTGCTTGTTGTACGCGATCATGTCCTTCGCGTACGCCGTCGTCCGGATGTACCAGGATTTGCGTGCGTAATACAACAGCGGAGTGTCGCAGCGCCAGCAGTGGGGATAACTATGTGTGTAGGTTTCCTTCTTGAGCAGAAGGCCGCGTGATTTCAAGTCCGCGGTAATCTCCGGATCCGCTGCCTTGAAGAACTTGCCGGTGTACGGCGGCACGGCTTCGGTGAACTGGCCGCGGGCATCCAGCGCCTGGATCATCGGGAGATCGTTCTTGAGCGATGCCTGATAGTCGTCTTCGCCGTAGGCCGGAGCCATGTGGACGATACCCGAACCGTCGGTCGTCGTGACGAAGTTGCCGCCGATCACGTACCAGGCCCTTTTATCGACCGGAATGAAGCTGAACCAGCGCTCATATTCCGTGCCGACCAGGTCACGGCCGGGCATGGATTCGAGAATCTCAGTTCCTTCGGGCATCACCGAGAGGCGTTCTTTGGCGAGAATCAGGAATTCGTCTTTGTACGAAACCTTAACGTACTCGACATCGGGATTCACCGCGAGCGCGACATTGGAGATCAGCGTCCAGGGAGTTGTGGTCCAGACGAGGAAGTAGGTGTTTTCCTGTCCTTTGACTTTGGCCTTTATATAGACCGACGGATCCTGAACATCGCGATATCCAAGAGAGACCTCGTGCGAAGAGAGAGGCGTTCCGCAACGGGGGCAGTAAAGCTGAACCTTGAAGCCCTGGTAGATGAGTCCTTCCTTGAAATAGCGGTCGAGCGCCCACCACACGGACTCGATGTATTCGTTTTCGCACGTGATGTAGGGGTGCTCCATGTCGATCCAATACCCCATGCGCGAGGTGAGGTCTTCCCACATGTCCTTGTATTCGAAGACCGACTTGCGGCATTCCGCATTGAATTTTGCGACGCCGTACTGCTCGATTTCACCTTTGTGTTTGAGCCCGAGTTTCTTCTCGACTTCGATTTCGACCGGAAGGCCGTGAGTGTCCCAGCCGGCTTTGCGATGCACTTGAAAGCCGCGCATCGTCTGGTACCGGCAGACGAGGTCTTTGATAGTCCGGGCGAAAACATGATGGATGCCGGGTTTGCCGTTGGCCGTGGGCGGGCCCTCGTAAAAGGTGTAATCCGGCGCGTTCCGGCGGGCTTCGACGCTTTTTTCAAAGATTCGATGCTGTTTCCAGTAGGCGAGAATCTCCTTTTCGAGATCCGGCAGGTTCACTTTGTCGGATATCGTCTTGAACATCTAGCTAATGTAGCAGAAACGAGCCGCAGATGACGCGGATGGGCGCAGATCGGCGCTGAAATTTCATGCACCCATCTGCGTCATCCGCGTCATCTGCGGCTTAACGGCGTTTGTGGCCGTTGTCGGATGTTGCAGCGGCGGCAGCCGGAGCGGGAACCGTGGGAATGGAGAGTCCCATGATTTCGCGGAGGCCAAGTTCGACGCGCCCGCGATAGTCGGGGTTGTCTTTCAGGAATTGCCGAGCGTTTTCACGGCCCTGGCCGAGCCGTTCACCCTGGAAGGAGAACCAGGCGCCGCTTTTTTCGACGATGTTCTTGTCGACGGCGAGATCGAGCAGGTCGCCTTCGCGCGAGATGCCCTGGCCGTACATGATGTCGAATTCGGCTTCGCGGAAGGGCGGCGCGACCTTGTTCTTCACGATCTTGGCTTTCGTGCGGCTTCCGGTCACTTCATCGCCGTCCTTGATGGAAGCGATGCGCCTTACATCGACGCGGACGGATGAATAGAACTTCAGCGCCCGGCCGCCGGTGGTTGTTTCAGGATTGCCGAACATGACGCCGATCTTCTCGCGGATCTGGTTGATGAAGATCAGGCAGGTTTTGGATTTGGAGACGATACCGGTGAGTTTGCGCAGGGCCTGGGACATCAGTCGGGCCTGAAGGCCCATCTGCGCATCGCCCATTTCGCCTTCAAGTTCGGCGCGGGGAACCAGCGCCGCAACCGAGTCGACGACGACGATATCGATGGCTCCGCTGCGGATCAGGACTTCGCCGATTTCCAATGCCTGTTCACCGCTGTCGGGCTGGGAGACCAGCAGGTTTTCAACATCCACGCCGAGCTTGCGCGCGTAATTGGCATCCAGCGCATGTTCCGCATCGATGAATGCCGCGGCGCCGCCGAGCCGCTGAGCTTCGGCAATTGCATGAAGCGTGAGGGTGGTTTTACCGCTGGATTCCGGTCCGAAGACCTCGATCACGCGCCCGCGCGGGTAGCCGCCGACGCCGAGAGCCGCATCCAGTGAAAGCGACCCCGACGGAATTGCATCCAAAGCGGCGGTGCTGTCGATTCCACCGAGCCGCATGATGGACCCTTTTCCAAACTGTTTTTCGATTTGCGACACAGCCAGATCAAGAGCCCGACTTTTTTCAGTACGTTCTTCTGCCATAAGTTCCTTTCCAGGCATCAAGCAAAGGGATATTGAGTATTCGAAGTTTGAGGGTACAACTTCGAATACCCAATACAGGTCCCTCTGTTTAGAAGCCTGTTACTTTTCCCGTTTTTCGCTGCCCTGTTTCAGCAGGAGCAGTTCTTCACGGATGAGTGTGTTGAGTTGGTCAGGGCCGGTCGCATCCTCGGAAAAACTCCGCACGCGTTTCCGGTAGCGGGTTTCCTTCGGATTCAGGGCTTGCGCCGTTTTAAAACATTCCTGGGCTTTTCGGAGCCAGTTCATCTCGAGGCACAACAGTCCGAGCTGGTAATAAGCTTCACCGAACTGCGGATCCAGTTTTGTGGCCTTCCTGAGATGTTCGATGGCGCGTTTTTGCTGTCCCGCGCCGTAATACACGGCGCCCAGTAAAAAATGCACGGGCGCGCTGGGCTTCAGTTTCAGTGCAGTGGTCAGGTGTTTCAGGCCCTGCTCGTTGTCTCCAGTTTCAGCGAGCAGCGATCCCAGTGCCGCGTGCGCGGCCGAGGATTCCTTTTTCAAACCGATGGCATGTTCCAGCAAGCCCCGGGCCTCGCTCAGACTGCCTTTGCGATGTTGGATCAATCCCATCAGGAAAGTCGCTTCGAAGTGCTCGGGCCTGGCCGCGAGGATCTGCGTAACGCATTCCTTGGCGTTGGTGAATTCCTGCGCCTGGAAATAAATTTCCCCCAGGAGAAGCCGTAGTTCGAAGTTTCCGGGCTCATGGTCGAGCGCCGCCTTCAGAAAATGGATGCTTTCGGGGCCGCGGTCGGCCACCAGCAGGTCATAGGATTTTTCCATCCACAGCGCGAACTGTTTTTTATCGGAGCCGCGATACGCATCGAGGATGCGCTGGATGCGGTTTCCCAGCCGATCCACTTCTTCGGTTTCGAGAATCCGCGAGTCGATTCGCCGTCTCCATTCGGATTCAAGATTCTTGAGGTTGATGCCGGCGGACTCCAGCGAATCCGTCAGCGTCTCGATCATCGTGTGATCAATGAAATTGCTGGCCGCAACCCGTTCGACGGTTTCCATGATCGAATCGACACGCTTGGACAGCGTGTTGATCGTGTATTCCAGGGCACTGATCCGCTCGAGAACATGTTCATCCATGTACGGGATGGCGGAATCCAGCGAAACCGTCCCCGAAGGGACAAACAGCTTCGAGCCGCACTTCCAGCAGAAGTCACGGTCCAGCGAATTTCGCGTGGTGCAATTCTGACAATGGATCATAGCGATAGCTTCCTACTCCGACGGCCAAGGGAGGTCCAAAACGAGGACCTTATTGGAAGTTGCATCATTGGAAGTTTCTTCATTTCTAAATTTGAAATGCAGCAATCTCGAATGATCCAATTTCCAATAACTTTCAATATCTATAAAACCCCCGGCCTGTTTTTCTCCCAAGCTGACCGGCATCCACCATTTTGCGCAGCAGCGGGCAAGGACGGTATTTCGAATCGCCGAAGCCGGTATGAAGAACTTCCATAATGTTGAGGCAGACATCCAGGCCGATCAAATCGGCTAATGCCAGCGGCCCCATTGGGTGATTCATACCGAGCTTCATAACGGAATCGACTGCTTCCGCAGTGCTGACGCCCTCCATCACGCAATAAATGGCTTCATTGATCATCGGCATCAACACTCTATTCGACACGAACCCGGGGAAGTCGTTAACCTCCACGGGCGTTTTTCCCAGCGATTCCGCCAGTTGTCTGGTCGTTTGGTAAGTCTCGTCGGAAGTGGCGAGGCCTCGTACGATCTCCACCAGCGTCATTACCGGGACCGGATTCATAAAGTGCATGCCGATGATCTTATCGGGCCGTTTCGTCTTCGACGCGATCTTCGTGATCGAGATCGACGACGTATTCGAGGCCAGTATCACACCGGGACGGGCAATTCCATCCACGGATTCAAAGACTCTTGCCTTTATTCCCAGGTCCTCGCTGACGGCCTCGATGACGAAATCCGCCTCCGCCAGCGCCGAAGCCTTCGTCGAAGCGGCGATCCGCGCCAGCGCGGCTGTTTTATCCTCCTCGGAGATCTTCGACTTTGTCACTTCCCGGTCGAGGTTCTTTTCGATGGTTTGCAGGGACCGGTCGAGAAAGCGCTGTTCAACGTCGTGCAGGAGAACCTTGAAGCCGGATCGCGCCGCCACATGCGCGATGCCGTTCCCCATTGTACCGCCACCAATGATACCGACGGTCTGAATTGTGTTCATGGCTTACCGTTCCACCGCCAGCGCGACCGCGTTGCCGCCGCCAAGGCAAAGCGTGGCAATACCTCGTTTCGCATTACGGCGCGCCATCTCGTAGAGCAGCGTGACCAGGATTCGCGCGCCGCTGGCCCCGATCGGATGGCCCAGGGCGACGGCGCCGCCATTCACATTGACCTTTTCGGGGTTCAATTCAAGCTGCTCCATGACGGCGACGGCCTGAACGGAAAAGGCCTCATTGAGCTCGATCAGATCGACGTCAGCCAGATTCCAGCCGATCTTTGCGGTCAACTTCCGGACCGCTTCCACCGGAGCCATCATCACCAGCGCCGGCTCGATGCCGCTGACGGCCTGGCCCACGATGCGCGCCAGCGGTTTTTTGCCAAGAGCGGCAGCGCGTTCCGCGGAGGTCACGACGACGGCCGCCGCGGCGTCATTCACGCCGGGAGCATTCCCCGCGGTGACGGTTCCGTCTTTCTTGAATGCGGGCTTCAGCGCCCGCAGCGCTTCAATCGAAGCGTCGGCCCGGGGACTCTCATCCGTGTCGAAGACTACCGGATCTCCTTTCCGCTGCGGCAGCAGGACAGGAATGATCTCGTCCCGGAATCTGCCTGCGCGGATAGCGGCCACCGCCTTCCGATGGCTGTTGAGCGCGTACTGATCCTGGCGATCGCGGCTTACGTGATAGCGCTCTGCGACAATTTCGCCGGTGTTTCCCATGTGAAAGTTTTCGAAGGCGTCCCAGAGCCCGTCGTGAATCATCGAATCCACGATGGTGCTGTGCCCGAGCCGGTACCCTTCGCGCGCTCCAGGAAGCAGGTAGGGCGCATTCGTCATGCTTTCCATGCCGCCCGCGACAACGATTTCCGAATCACCTGTCTGGACACCTTGTGTGGCGAGGGCGACCGCCTTAAGCCCCGAGCCGCAGACCTTGTTGATCGTCATTGCGGCGACTTCCGGCGGCAGGCCGCCGCGCAGCGCCGCCTGCCGGGCGGGATTCTGGCCAAGGCCGGCAGAGACTACATTCCCCATGATGACTTCGTCGATCTGCTGCGGAGCAAGACCGGCCCGTTCAACCGCGGCTTTGACGACCAGCGCGCCCAGCTGAGGCGCAGTCATCGCCTTCAGGCCGCCCTGGAACTTTCCGATGGCTGTGCGCACGGCGCTGATAATGACAATGTCTCTCATCGGGATGTCTCCAGATTAAAAATAACATAAAGGGCGGGGCAGGGAATTAGCCACTGTAGGCGCTGCGGTCATAGACCGCGCCTACAGCGGGAAAAGAAAAAAGGGAACCCTTGGGTTCCCTTTTTCTTGTGCTTTTTTGTGGCTGATTTCTTATCGCAGATTGAAATTCACTTCGATGTTGAGAGCGACGTCGACTGCTACGCCGCCTTTCATTCCGGGCCGGAAGCGCCACTTTTTGAGGGCTTCGATCGCGTTTTCATCGAGTCCGAAACCGAGGCTTCGGACGACGCGGAGAATATCGACGGTGCCGTCCTTGCGAACGATCGCTTCGAGGACCACCGTGCCCTGGTAGCGCGCTTTGCGTGCTTCTTCGGAGTATTGCGGTTCGACGCGCGAGACAACGGACGGCGGGCTTACGCCACCACCGACTCGAAAGACGCCGCCGCCAACGCCGCCGCCTTCACCGGGACCGACGCCGGGGCCTTTTCCTTCGCCGACGCCGTGGCCCTGGCCCGTTCCGATACCACCGCCGGTTCCCGGACCCGCGGAAGGCGGACCGGCAACGCCGTTGGGATCGCCCAGGTTCAACAGGTTAATTTGCGGCAGATTGGCCAGTTGCGGAGCGACAATCGTCGGCTCCACGACGAGCTTCGGGTCGGGATTCTTCGGCGGCTCCGGATCGGGCGGAACAAACTGCTTATCCGCCGCGCGAGGCAGCTTGCCAAGTGAAGGAGGAGTCAATGTTTTGCGGCCGCCGCCACCGCCGCCGCCGGAATCCGGCTTCGGCGCGACAGGCAGAACCAGGTCCACCGGGTTGTAAACGACGACTGCCGTCTCATTCGCTTTCGGAAGTTTCGGGATCGAGGTGGCCCACGGAACCAATAACAGCGTGACCAGACTGACGTGCGCGAGAACCG
This sequence comes from Terriglobia bacterium, assembly GCA_036496425.1. Taxonomy (NCBI): domain Bacteria; kingdom Pseudomonadati; phylum Acidobacteriota; class Terriglobia; species Terriglobia bacterium. The sequence continues at coordinate 27,227 of DASXLG010000187.1, forward strand.
ACAGCAGCCGCGGCAAACTGCCCTTTGGCTTCGACCAGATTTCTTCGACTTCGACCATCTCGGCCGTCGTCTCGATGTGCCGGGGATGGAAATAGTCGTGAATCGCCTCCCGCGCGTCGCTGTATAACGACGTGAGCGGCGACGGCATGTCGACCAGGTTGTTCAGTGCGCTGGGGTCCCGTTGCGCCGTAATCTTGATCTGCGGCTTTGGATGATTCTTTTCGTTCCGAATCTCGGTGATCTGCTTCAGCAGCGAGCCAAACCAGGAGGGCGGCTCTGAGATGCTGGTTCCTGTCTTGAAAATGGTTTCAGCCCGCGGATCGTTGTTTTCGTTGGGATTCATGGCCCGTCTCTCTAAACCTCAATGGAAAAATGGCAGTGTGAGAATACCATATGGGTGGTTCTCTCGCCAGCCCGCCAGATATAATTAACGTTTATCCTCATGAGTAAGTTACGTAAATTTCAGGGGCGGCTGCCATATACGGTTCTCGTCGTTGCGATTCTTGTTCTGGACCGCTGGACCAAAGTACTGATTCGCCACCGGTTCGATCTGAACGAAACGATCTCGGTAATAGACGGATTCTTCAACATAACGTATGTCCGAAATACCGGAGTCGCCTTTGGAATTTTTTCCTCGATCAGTTCGCCGGCAAAATCCGTTTTGCTTTCAGTATTTACAGCTTGCGCTGCCGCCGTCGTGGTGACCTACAGCGTCCGAAGTCCGGCCCGCAACCGGCTGTTGCAGATTGCGTTAAGCCTCATCCTCGGCGGAGCCCTGGGCAATCTCTACGATCGATTGGCGTACGGCTACGTCGTGGACTTTCTCGAATTCTATGCCGGCAGCTATCATTGGCCCTCTTTCAATGTCGCCGACTCCGCCATCTCCACCGGGGTAGCGTTGCTGGCTTTGGAGATCATCCGAAGTGAAACTCCAAGCCGGCCTTGAAGACCGGGGGCTTCGCCTGGACGTCTTTCTCGCGCAGCGCCTGGAAAACCTGACCCGGTCCCAGATCCAACTGTTGAACCGGTCCGGCGCTGTCCGCATCGAAGGCCACGCGGACAAAGCCGGATATCGAATCCGCGGCGGCGAAACCATTGAAGTCGATCTTCAATCGATTGCGCCGTCGTCTCTCAAGCCTGAGCAAATCCCGCTCCAAATCTATTTTGAGGACTGCGACATGGCGGTCATCGAAAAGCCTGCAGGACTCGTGGTCCATCCCGGGTCCGGAACGAAGAGCGCAACTCTCGTTCACGGACTTCTTTTTCACTTCCAGCAGCTCTCCGACGCCGGCGGCGAGGCGCGCCCCGGCATCGTTCACCGGCTCGATAAAAAAACCTCGGGCCTCCTGATCGTGGCAAAAAACAACGCGGCCCACGTGCGCCTCAGCAAGGATTTTGAGGATCGAAAGATCCGCAAAACCTACCTGGCATTGGTTCACGGGAGACCGCGGCAACCGTCCGGCACGATCGAGCTGCCGGTGGGCAGGCATCCCCGTGTTCGCACCAGAATGACCGCCAATGCCGCCCGCGGCCGCTCCGCCTTCACCGAATACCGCGCGGTGGAAGAATTTCGTGGGTTTACCCTGCTGGAGGTGAACCTCAAAACAGGCCGGACCCATCAGATCCGAGTGCATCTGAGTGCCATCGGTCATCCCGTCGCGGGGGACGATGTGTATGGAGAGCGAAGCTATAAGGAGTTCACCCGTAAATACGGGCCTCTGGGCCGGTATTTCCTGCACGCGGCGGCATTGAGTCTGAATCATCCAATTACGGGTTTGCCCCTGGAATTCCGCTCGCCGCTGCCTGCGGAATTGCAGAAGTTGCGGGACAGCTTAGAATAATAGGATTGGCAGGCAGACGGGTGATCGCGAAGTTAATCACTTCGAGGAAAGTCCGAACTCCACAGGGCAGTGTGCCTCGTAGCGCGAGGGCCTGAAAGGGACGGAAAGTGCCACAGAAAACATACCGCCGGGTTTCCCGGTAAGGGTGAAAAGGTGCGGTAAGAGCGCACCAGCGGTCCGGAGACGGGCCGGCTTGGCAAACCCCACACGGAGCAAGGCCAAATAGGGAAACATTGCGGCGGCCCGCCGCCGTTTCCGGGTAGGCTGCTTGAGCCTCTGGGAAACCGGAGGCCTAGATGAATGATCGCCGCTCAGGCCGCAAGGCTTGAGTACAGAATTCGGCTTACAGTCTGCCTGCCATAAACCGCATCTGCGGCTCGAAAAGTGCATTTATCCTCCCGGAGGTTTCTCGATGGCAAGCTACGTGGTCACCGGCGGCGCGGGTTTTATCGGTTCCCATATCGTCGAGGAGCTTCTTCGGCGCAATGAACAGGTTAAGGTCATCGACAACTTTGCTACGGGCAAGCGTGAGAATGTCGAGCCATTCAAAAAAGCCGAGGTCATCGAAGCCGACCTTGCCGAAACAAAGAATCTTGCTCAGTTGCTCAAGGGCGTGGAGTTTGTGATTCACCAGGCCGCGATCCCCTCGGTCCCGAAATCGATTATCGATCCCGTCAAGTCGCATCAGGCCAACGTCAACGGTACTCTGCAATTGCTGGTCGCATGCCGCGAGGCTGGCGTAAAGCGCGTGGTCTACGCTTCTTCGTCATCGCTGTACGGCGACAGCCCGACGCTTCCGAAACATGAAGGCATGATGCCGAATCCGCTCTCGCCTTATGGCGCGCAGAAGTTGTTCGCTGAGACCTATTGTCAGGTATTCACGAAGGCGTATGGCCTGGAAACCGTCTCTCTGCGGTATTTTAACGTCTTCGGCCCGCGGCAGGATGCGACATCGCAATACAGCGGCGTTCTGGCGCTCTTCATTCCGGCTGTTCTTGAAAACCGCCGGCCGACGATCTACGGAGACGGCGAACAGTCACGTGATTTCACCTACGTCCGGAATGTTGTCGAAGCGAATCTGCTGGCTTGCACGGCGCCTGGAGTCGGAGGGCAGGTCTTCAACGTCGCTTGCGGTGACCGCATCACTGTGAATTCGATGCTCCGGCAGATCAACAAAATCACCGGCAAAGACATTTCGCCCATTTATGCCGGCACGCGCGCCGGCGACATCAAGCATTCACAGGCCGACATTACGCGGGCGAAGGAGCACCTCGGATATCAGCCGAAAGTGAGTTTCGAAGAAGGTCTCCGCCATACCATCGAGTGGTATCGCGAGAATCTTTCACGGCCTGTCAAGGCCTAACCCTTACCTCGATCGTTGAAGTGGCCGTCCCGCCTTTCCCGTCGGATGCGGTCGTGCGGATGGTGTAGGTGCCCGGCATCAGGCCCGCTGCACTGAATGTGACTTTATCTCCAGTGCCCGTGATCTGTCCCGCGGATGAAGACCAGGCGTAGGTCAGCGGATCGTTATCGGCATCGTAGCCGGTAGCAGTGATTGTTGCGGAACCGCCGGCCGCGATCTGGTCGGAAGACGTCTCCAGTGAGACGACCGGAAACCGGTTGTTGCCCGGCGGCCGGACAGGCTTGGTGAAGGACATCGAGAATGTGAAGCCGTCGATGCGCGAATTTCCGATGAAGGTCGAATCGGTTTTCGTGTTGGTACGGTAGCCGGCATTCAGCGTCACGCCGCCGCCCAGTATCAGATACCGCAGTCCGGCAGAGATGTCGCTCGAGTTCTGGGCCGAGCTTCCGGCGTTGGCCGAACCGCCGCCGACATAGCTCAGGGTGGAGTACTCGAAGATTCCCTGAAGCGCTCCGCCCGGCAGATGCAGTCCTTCCGCCGGCCAGGCCGCGCCGAGGCCGCTGCGCAGGCCGTTCTTCAGGCGGAGAGTAACACCTGTCGTGGGATTCTTGGCGTCGCCGTTGGAGGTGTAGCCGATGTTGGAATCCATGAGGAATTTGAGCGGCAACAACGAGGTAAAGATGACGTCGGCTCCCACGTCTCTGGCGCCGGTCCCGAGCCCGCTCCTCGCGTCGGCTGTGGGAAATTTGATGTAGCCTCTGAGGCTGACGCCGCCGATGTTATCGCTCCGGCGCTGCAGCCGGTACTTTCCGGTCAGGAACGTATCGCCAATACCCTTTGAAAAATGCTGGTTCACGAACGGGTACGCCGAACTGAACCCGGGTTCCGCAAGGCTGTGGGCGGTCAACTGGCTGTCTGTATTGAACGATCCGGTGACAGTCAGGTTTCCCAGCACTCCAACAGACAAAAACACCGGAAACGCGGTGACATTGAGGTTATGCGGCGCCCGGCCGACGTCGTTCCACCCGTATCCGAAGGAGAACTGACCTTGGTTTAATGTCTCGACGCTGGGAACGCTGAACAGCCCGCGGTCGCCGTCTTCCGTGGCCCCCTGTTTGGAGATCCGGGATTCGGTCGCAACTTTCTCGGCATCCTGAGCGTAAAGAGTCGTTGCAAGCGCAAACAGCAGAATTGAAAGCAACAGTCGTCTCATGTGCGCGCGGAATCTTAACACAGTCGGTTTGCTTTTGGCGACCGAAGG
>DASXLG010000188.1 GCA_036496425.1 Terriglobia bacterium
CGGCTCACGTCTTCGGGCCTGGACACATCCGTCGGGACAGCGAGAATTTGCGCATAGGATCTCGTCGCCTGCGCCGCCGTCTTCTCGAGCTCCTGCGCGCGTCTGCCGGCAAGAACGACCGAATAACCGTCTGCGTTCAAAGCAAGACTTACAACGCGTCCGATACCGCTGCCTGCGCCCGTGACTATGGCAATTCTTCCTTCTGGCATTTGCTGTTTTTAGTTGGAATTGGAAATTGCATCAGAAAATTGCATCATTGGTGGTTTCTACATTCCAAATTTGAAATGCAGAAACCTCCAATGATGCACCCTCCAATAGTGTTAATTCCCGCTCCTGCTTCCCGGCCATGGCGAGTTCAGGTGATAAGGAACCGAAGGACCGACCATTTCCACGCGCCGGATCTTGCCATTTTCAATAAGGAACGCTTCCGTCACGAGAATGCTCGAAGGCCGGTTAAAGCCTCGGAACGTGTATGGCTCGCCGGTGGACAGAACACCGGAATTGACCGTTCCCTGATCGAACACGGCGTGCGTCCAGACAATTCCCCGCTCCTGATCGACGACGGGATAGCGCCTGTCATGGATGTTCTGAACCACAAAGTAATACCCAAGCTTGAACTGCGACAGACAATCCATGGCGAATGCATTGATGGTGCCGGGCGCTTCGTTGGCGGGCCGCGGGACATTGGTGGTCGGAGAGCCGTTTTCGACACGGTGGCAGTCGTTGGTGAACGGATAGGTTCCAGTGCCGTTGACGCCCTTTCCGTCATTCTTCTGCAGACCCGAGAAATAGCCGTCGGCCACCGCGATCAATTCTTGTCTCGACATGCGCTGAGCGGGCGGGATGGACTTGAACCAGAACTCTTCTGGCTTGTAAGGCTTGTCCATGTCGGCAATGTTGTTGGGGCCGCCCCCGCCGGGCCTGAAGAAAATGCTCTCCACTTCTGTGATCCGGCCAAGCTCCAGGCGCAACCGCAAACTCAGCAGCACAGGCGCTCCCGCCTCTTTCATGGTGCCCATGTACGCGACCTGCCCGAGTTCCGGATCCGCGAAAATGTGTGTGTAGTTCCCTCGCCCTTCAATCGTTTTCCACGACCCGTCGCCGATCTCGATTACCTGGTCGTTCTCGGTATACATGACATCTTTGGAAAGAGGGAGCGGCCTGGGATCGTGCGCCACAAGCGCCGCGAGATACTGATCCACAAGACCCTCCAGACAGGTCCGATTACAATTGAGCGGAATCGGCCCCGTGGAGGCGTGCATGGCGACGGCGATCGTAAGAAGGCCAACGACACAAAGGACAACGAAAGACCGCATCGGATTCTTCTCCTATCGAGGTTTTTTCAGATGGTAATATCGTCGAACTCTATGACAAAGACAATCGCGCGGCGAAGTTTTCTGGCAGGTTCGGTTCTGGCCGGCGCGCATGCGTTATTGGCCTTCCAGCAGGCACCCGCGACGGCAGGCCCGGCCGATCCCAAATTGATCGAGGACCTTGTCGCCGGATACCGCATTCTGGCGCAGCAAGGCATACTCGACGGTTTCGGCCACGTCAGTGCACGGCACAACCGTTCCGTGACGCGGTACATCATGTCGCGATCGCTGGCGCCGGAGCTGGTGACGGCAGCCGACTTGATTGAATTCGACCTGGACGGCAATGCTGTCGATGCCAAAGGGCGGCCGCTTTACTCGGAGCGCTTCATTCACGCTGAAATCTATCGGGCGCGCCCCGAGGTGCGCGCAATCGTCCACAACCACGCGCCGTCTTTAATTCCCTTCGGAGTGACGACGGTGCCGTTACGGCCGATGTATCACATGGCAGCGTTCATCGGAAACGGGGTGCCGGTGTTCGATATTCGCAAATCCTTCGGCATGACCGATATGCTCATCAGCGATTCGAAGAAAGGCCACGCGCTGGCTGAAGTCCTGGGCGACAAGGCGGCCGTGCTGATGCGCGGACACGGCGTGGCCGTTGTCGGTTCGACGATTCCGATTGCCGTCGGCCGGAGCATTTACCTCGACGTGAATGCCAAAATCGAGACGCAGGCTCTGGGTCTGGGCGGAAATATCACGTACCTCGATCCGCAGGAAGCCCAGAAAATGATGGACGCGGGAGAAAATCGGAGTTACGAACGGCCCTGGGAATTATGGAAAGCCAAAGCGATGGCGAAATAGAACAGGGGCGGGGGAGAAACGACCATGACGATGAATCGCTGGAGTCCTTCAAGATTTGACCTGCCGGATCTGGTAAGATTCTGGCGCTATGAAATTTACGTTTGTAAAGACCGGCCTGTGGGTGGGAGCGACACTCTTTACCGCCGCAGTCGCCCTTATGGCCGGGCAGGATGCCCCGCAGAATGCGAAAGCCGAGCAGATCCTGAACAACAGCTGCACCGCCTGCCACGATCTGAGACAGATTCAAACCCAGGCACTTGACGCCGATGCATGGACCAAGGTCGTCAACTCCATGGTCGAAAAAGGCGCCATGGTCGGCAAAGACGACATTCCGCTGCTGGTCGACTATCTCGAAGACAATTTCGGCCCGTTACCGGATGGTGCCGGCAAGGAGATCGTGCTGAATAAATGCACGGTGTGCCATGACCTCAAGCGCGTCCGGCAGCATTTCGCAACTCCGGAAGACTGGGCCGACACGCTGAATGCCATGCAGAATGAAGGATTGATGATCTCGGATGATGATCTGCTTACGGTCCTGAAATACCTGGCGCGGAATTTCAGGGAACAATAGCCACAAAAGGCACAAAAAAAAGGGAGGATGGTGAACACGCACCATCCTCCTTTTTTTGTGCCTTTTGTGGCTATTTGCTTTCTTTGAACACGCGTTCCTTGCAGATCTCCACAATACAGATGGAGTCCACATTCCTATTTGCCGGCGGCACCGCCATGCCGCGCTCGGTCATCAGCTTGCGGATAAGAGAGGCAGCTTCCGGCCGTGCGACCGCGGATTGGACTCCGAACCGCACGAGACCGTCGGCGTAATCGAGCGCTTCCCAGGTGTGACCGGCGATCTTCGAAACGAGTGTTTCGGTATCGCGGTTTCCCTTGTCGCGCGCATCGAGTTTGGCGCCGTGGTCGACCAGCATCTGGATGACTTCCGGCCGGCCTTTGGCGGCGGCGACCATCAATGAAGTGCGTCCGTCACCGTTGGCGGCGCCGGCATCGAGTCCGAGGTCGAGAAGGTATTTCACGGTCTCGATGTTTTCTTTGTACGAATGCTCATACGTCACGCCTTCGACCCAACCCACTCCGGATGCGGCAGTCAGAGCCGTATCTTCGTGATTGGTCTTCGTCATCGGATTGGCGCCATGGGCGACCAGGAGCTTCAACAACTCGAGATCGCTGGACTGGGCCGCGCGGATGAACGGAGTCGCGCCGTCTTCGAGGAACCACTGCATGGTGAAGATGGTGCGGGTCAGCGTATTGTCCTTGGCCGCGATATTCGGATCGGCGCCATGGCCGAGCAGGAACTTGATGTAATCGAGATGATCCAGGTCCGGCTTCGGAACCGGGAAGTCGCCGCCCTCGATGTTGCGATTGTCGGTCGCGAGGTACAGCGGCGTCCAGTTGCCTTTGTTCTTCTTGTTGACGTCGGCTCCGTGTTCAATGAGGTACTCGGCCAATTTGTAGTGGCGGTTATTGGTCGCCGTCAGCAGTGGCGTCCAGCCGTATTCGGTGGTCTGGTTCACATCGGCGCCTGCTTTGAGCAGGAGCTTTGAGGATTCCAGATCGCCTTCACGCGCTGCGAGAACCATCGCGGTCAGACCGCCGCCGCCCGTGCCGACGAGTCCGGCAACGATGACATCGGTATCATCTTCTTCCGGAGCAGCCGCGGCAGCAGCGTTTCCGGCACCGGCAGCCTGAGCTCCCGCTCCGCCACCGCGTTGTCCTCGGCCACCCTGTCCACGACCAGCCTGTCCACGGCCGCCTTGCGCCGCGGCGGGCTGGCCGCCAGCTTGTTGTCCGGCATTGGCAGCCTGCTGTTGTCCAGCAGCCGCCGGACCTCCAGCAGCCGCTCCCTGTTGCCGATTGCGGCCACCGGCGGCGCCGAAGCCACCACCGCCGGCTCCGCGTACGCCGGTGACGCTGCCGTTAGCGACGTCGATGGCGAGCTGCTCTTCGTAGGTTTTTCCGTCTTCCGCGGCTTCCTTGCGGACTTTATTCGCGGCATCGACACGCGCCGCGTTGACGCGGTTCGCCATGTAATTTCGGGGCAGGCCGGCTCCGCCGGTTCTGGCGGCAAAATCGGCTTTGCCGTCCAGCAACGCGCCGACAGCGGCAGGATGCTGCTGTTCGACGGCCCACATCAGTGCCGTGGTGCCGCGCAGCGGCTCCTTCGCGTTAACCTCGGCGCCCGCCGCCAGCAGTACCGTGATCGCATCCGGGCTTCCGGCGCGGGCGGCAAGCATCAACATGGTTTCACCGGCCGGTCCACGCTGTTTGGCGTCGGCGCCGGCTTTGATCAGTTTATCGATCGTTTTGGCATCGCCGTAAACAGAAGCCATCTGCAACGGCGTAATGCCTTCACGATTTTTGGCATCCACGGCGGCGCCCGCCTTGATCAGCATGTCCACGGCTTCAGAGTCCTGGTGGTATACGGCCCAGTGCAGCGCGGTGGCGCCGTCGATCTGCGTCGCATTCACGTCCGCCTTCTGCTGGATCAAGGTGCGAAGGGCGGCGTCGTCATGTTTCATTGAGGCGTCGGCCACATCGTTGTGGCCGACCGCCAGAAAGGTCATGCTCGCCGCCGACACCGCGAGTACTGCGAAACCTGCAAGTATAAATTTTCGAATCATCGCTTTTGTGGTCTCCGCTTAGAGTTTCGCAAGTCTGCCGGTGCTGTCGCCCTGCTTATCCTGTTGAATGCCGTACATGTCCAGGATGCTGAGCAGAAGGTTTCCGGTGGTGATGGTCTTCCGCTCGTAGTGCAGGTGGCGTCCACCCTTGAGGTTTCCGTTGATGCCGCCGATCAGATAGTGCGGCACGTCGTAGTGTTGATGCTGATTCGAGTTGCCCATGTTGGTGCCGTGGAGAATCAGCGTGTGATCGAGCAGTGTACCGTCTCCATCCGGCGTCGCTTTCAGCTTGTTCGCCAGATACGACGTCGTGAGCAGGTGATACCGGTTGAGCAACGAGTACTTCTTGATCTGCGCCGGATCGTCCTGATGATGCGATCCGCCGTGGAAGCTGACGCTGACTCCGCCTTCAGGGAACCACTCGCCCTTCGGGAACGGATAAGTTTTGCCCGTCAGGTCGCGGGCGCCGAGCAGCGTGGCAACGCGCGTGATGTCGGCTTTGAATGCCAGCGCGGTGAGATCCCAGTGCAATTTGATGTGTTCGTCGAACAGTTCCGGAATGCCGGACGGCTCCGGCGTGTCCGGAAGCGTGCTGGAGGCTTTTGCGGCCAGCTGAATCCGGCGTTCGATCTCGCGGATCTCGTCGGTGTACTGATTGACCGTGCGTTGATCGGCCGCGCCGAGGTTCTTCTTCAAGCCCTGGAATTCCACCAGCAGCGAGTCCAGAATGCTGCGGCTCTGCCGGTTGCGGGCGGAGCGGACCTCCGGCGTTGCGCCGCTTCCGAACAGGCGTTCGAAAACCACCTGCGGATCGAGTTCCATCGGAAGAGGCGTGATGCCTTCGACGTCGCGGCCGCGATCGTCTTTGCCGCCGCGCCATGAGAGCGAGTTGGTGTACGAACAGCTGTAGCCTTCGCCGCAGTTGCTCGAGCTGGAATTCGGATCTTCGACGGCAAGCTGCAGCGACGGAAGCAGGTTGTTCTGTCCGATCTTGTCCGCAATCACCTGATCGATGGTGTTGCTGCCGACGCTGGCGTCGGAACCGGCCGTCTTCCGCGGCTTGATGGCCGTGAGGAACGCCGCGGCAACCCAGTGGTCCGAACCGGTGGTGCCCTCGGGCGGCTCAGCCGACTTCGACCACAGTCCCGTGCAGATCGTGAGCTGGTCTTTGACGTTCTTGAGAACTTCGGGAATGTAAGGCATCTGCTCGGGCAGCTTACCTTCCTGAGCGGGCTCCCAGTAACCAGGGGCCATGCCGTGCGGATAGAAAACACCTACAAAACGGGGCGTCGCAGTCCGAGCTGCCGGGGTTTGCGCCAAAAGAGTTCCAGCGGGAACCATTGCTTCAAGCAACGGCAGGCCAAGGGTGACGCCTGCGCCACGGAGGAACGTACGACGTGGTATCGCTTTTTTCGTTAAAAACATAAGTCCTCCTTAATTACCTTTTTCTTTATTAGATTGCGTGCTCGCCTCTTGTATTTTCATATTCATCTGGAACGGCTTGCTTTTCACAATATCGAGGACGAGGGTTGAAAATTTATTGTTGTTCCGAGCCGCGTCGTGAGCGATCGTGCGGACGAGCGGCATGTCCTGGTACTCGACTCCGCGTCCTAGCGCGTAAGTCATCAGCTTTTCAATGGAGACTTGGGCAAACACATCGGAATAGCCCGTCAACCACTTACGGAGACCGGCGGGACCGTCGATCTTCGTTCCATCGAATGTCGTCGCAACAGGATCGACCGGCGTACCGCCGTCATCCAGCCGCCACCTTGCGATGGCATCGAAATTTTCGAGCGAGAATCCAATCGGATCCATCATGCTGTGGCACTGCTTGCAATCATCGCGCACGCGGTGCATCAGCATCTTCTCTCGCATTGTCGGTTCTTTGGAGTTTCCGGTCGCATCGGTCGCTCTGGCCGGAAGCGGCGGAACGTTCGGCGGAGGATCCGGCGGGCTCATGCCGAGGATGTTCCCCATGATCCACTTGCCGCGCGTTACCGGCGATGTTCGATCCGGTTTCGCCGAGGTGACCAGGAAAGCACCCTTTCCGATCAGGCCCTTGCGAACGTCCATATCCGGACCAAGCGTCACTCGCCGGAACTGGCTGCCATAAACGTTTGGAATGCCGTAATGCTTCGCCAGGCGCTCGTTCACGAACGTGTAATCGGCCGTCAACAGTTCGGTGATCGGACGATCTTCGCGAATGATGTTGTCGAACAGCAGTTCGACTTCACGCCGCATCGCCTGGCGCAACGGATCGTCGAAATCCGGATACAACATCGGGAGCGGACTCTCCGCCTGCAAGCCGCGGAGGTTCAGCCACTGGCCGGCAAAGTTGGTGGCCAGCGCTTCCGATTTCGGATCCTTCAACATCCGGCGGACCTGTTGCTCAAGAACTGCGGGATCTTTCAAACGGCCCTGGCTGGCAACCCGAACGAGTTCGTCATCCGGATTCGTGCTCCACAGGAAGAACGAGAGCCGCGATGCCAGATCGAGATCCGCAATACGATACGGCTCGCCGGCCTTCGCATTTGCCGGCTCCGCTTCGATGCGGTAGATGAACTTCGCATCGGTCAGAAGGCGCGCCAGCGCCATCTCGATACCGTTGTCGAAGTTCGCTTCCTTGCGGCCCAGTGTGTAGAACTCCATCAGGGAATTCACGTCGGCAGCGCTTGCCGGACGGCGGAATGCCTTGCTCGCAAGATTCGTGAGAATCTTCCTGGCGCAGACCGCTTCGTCCGCGGCGCCCGTGGGTTTGCAGATGAAGATCTTGCGCCGGCTGGCGGAGTCGTCCGCCTGTTTGGCGTTAAACGGACCTTCGATCCGAACCGTTCCCACGTGCGGGAAATAGGTAAATCCGGGAGTCGGACCGGTCTGAACCGTGTCGCGCATGAAGTGCTGATCGAGGTCCAGCACGGGAGCAAAGTTGGTCTGCAGGAAGGTCACGCCCAGCATGTGCAGGCCGGCCTTCGCGGTCAGCTTCACTTTCATACCCTGACGGCCGAGATCGGCGCCCGACTGTCCGCTTTGAACCGCGGCAGCCTGACGTCCGCCGCAATTGGCCGCCGGCGCTCGTCCGCCGCCCTGCCAGTCGATCATCTGAACGCGTTCACTGTCGAGCAGGACTTCGAGTTTTTCGCACGGCACCGAACCGAAACCGGTCGGCGACATATTGTCGCCGAAGATCGGCGTGACGGTCAGAGTGTACTCACCATCGGACGGAAAGACGTGCGGGATAAGCATACCTCCGCGCGTTCCAAAGGGAAGCCCTTCGATGTGATAGTCCTGCGACGTGTCTTCCGGAGTTCTGTAGACCACCAGCGCCGGATTCGCCGGCTCGCCGATGGCGAGGCGGCTGATCTTCTGTCCGGCGGAAACGTAGGCTTCGACCAACGTCGAAGAAACGCCGAGGGCGCCCGCAATGTTGTCGAAACCGTGGGTCGAGTCGTCCGACGGCAGGTACTTGGCGGGATCGATCTCGAGATCCAGAATGTCCTTGATCACATTCGCGTATTCCGTCCGGTTCAGGCGGTGCAAGCCTGGCGCCGGAGTATAGGCAACGGCATTCCGATCGAGTTCGTTCTCAAGCCAGGTAATAAGACCTTTATAAGTTGCCGGGTCGGGACGGCGGATGCCGGACGGCGGCATCATCCCGGCTCGAAGTTTCCGTACAATCAACTCCCACGTCTTTGCATCTCGCCCGACGTGGGCGATATCCAACTGATCGAAATCGATTTTGCGTGCGGAATCGACGCCTGCCGTTCTCGCTTTATCGCTGTGGCAGGTCATACAGTATTGAGTGACGATCGCCTTCTGAGCAGCGCCCGCCTGAGCGGTTGGAGCGGCCGCTGCACTTTGTCCCGCCGGCTGCTGTCCGTAGACGGCAAAGACAAGTGACAGGGTCGCGATGCAACCCATCAGAAACAGTATCTTTTTCATGAAGTGCCCCGCTTTGGAAACCTACAGAAACATTGATAAAAATTGACGTCTGAAGAATATCTCAACGCGGCGTAAACGTTCAATTGATATTTCAAATTTGTAGGAATTTTGTGAGATCATTACTACCGTCCTTTAATACGGCCGGCGGAACGCCGGGGATACACTAAGTCATGCGTTTTTTTCAATCTACACGGGTTTGGCTGATCGTCCTCGGCATCCTGATTCCAGCTGCCGCGGTATCCCTTCGGCAGCAGCAAGTCCCACAGGATGACCCGGTAACGAGACTTATTCAACGCGTTCAGAGCGACAAAATCGTCCTGAACTTCGATGAAGCGCATGGGTACCTCACATCCGTCCTTAAGGAACTAAAAGTGCCCGTTTCGTCACAGACGCTGGTTTTCTCCAAGTCGAGCTTCCAGCTCAACCAGATCTCACCGGAGAGTCCGCGGGCGGTTTATTTCAACGACGACACCTACGTCGGATGGGTAAATCATGGCGAATTCATCGAGATTGCCCACGTGGATCCGAAGAAGGGGCCGGCCTTCTATACGATCGATCAGAATTACGATCCCTATCCGTACATCCAGCCTCAAACGGAGCAATGCACGATCTGTCACGACACCTTTCAGACCAACAGCGCCGTCCCCCGGCTGCTGATGCTCTCGGTCCTGGCGAATCCGGATGGAAACGCACTAAAGGCCGCCGCGCTGATCACCAACGACAAGAGCCCTCTGAGGGAACGGTGGGGTGGCTGGTACGTGACCGGAACGCATGGCAGCCAGCGCCACCTCGGCAACACCATCGTTCACGCCCGCGCCGAAGATGTCGACGACATGCGAAAATTCATCACGAAACTGGATCTCAGCGCCGGCGCGAATGTCACCGATCTCAGCAAGCGGTTCGATACGAAGGAATACCTGACGCCCAACAGCGACATCGTCGCCCTGATGGTCCTCGGACATCAGACGCACGTGCACAACATGATCACGTCCGGCGCTTATGAAATCCGGGACGGCATCCAGAAGGGAATGTCCGACAAAATGCCGCAGATCATCAAAGATGCCGGCGAACCGATCGTGAAGGCCATGTTATTCGCCGAAGAAGCCCAGCTTACCGATCCGGTGGCCGGAACGTCGGGCTTTGCCGCGGAATTCTCGGCCCGCGGACCCCGCGACAGCAAAGGCCGTTCACTGCGGGATTTCGACCTGCAACACCGGCTGTTGAAGTATCCGATGAGCTATCTGATTTATTCCGAGTCGTTTGACGACATGCCTCCGCAACTTCACGACTACGTCATGCAACGGTTCCGCGAAATCCTGACCGGGCAGGATACCAGCGCGGAATTCCCCAACCTTTCCGCGGACGACCGGAAGGCGATCCTCGAAATACTGCACGAGACGAAGCCCGGTTTTTAACAACATGGATCATTCCATCATTTCGACGTTGCTTCATTGCTTCACTTGAAGAAATGTCCGGCCGGGTCATTGCGTTTGCGCCGCTTCCAAGATGAGCCGGTTTATCCAGAAAAATGATTTGTCCGTTGCTTTAAGCCCAAATGGCGGCAACCCCGGTTTCCCGGGATTGCCGCCATTGTTTGTGGCTTCGCGCTATCGCGCTCGCGCTTCGCCGTTTGTGGTGCTAGGCGACGACGAACGTCTTCGTGTCCATCCAATCGGTGTAACCCAGCACGCCCAACGCGCGGATCTGGAACTGATAGATTCCAGCCCGCACGAGCCCACTGATAGTTACCTTCTTGGCTTTGGTCACCGTGACGATAGTCGACGGCCCCAACACCCCGCCATTGCCTTCGAGCGCGTACCGCACATCGTAAGCAACAGCACCGGTCACTTTTTCCGGCAGCACAACAACGTCGCCGCTGTTGGCTCCGCGATCGATCGAGCGGAACTTCGCTTCAGCCAACTTTACCGGAGCAGTCCTGGTTCTAACTGACTGCGGCGTAAAGCCGCTGCTGATGAAAGTCGCCAGATCGTCGTTACACGCCGCCTCGACATAGTGTCCGAGTTGCGTGTACATCTTGATCACCACCGGACGTTGCTTATCTTTCGCACTGATGGCTTTCTTACCACCATCTTCCGCATCGATAATCAACGCAGTGAACTGATCAATGCCTGACTTGTAAGTCGCCAGGTCGAGCGGGGGAGTCGGAAATTTCGAATTGTTCAGCAAGCCGTCGTACGTCGTCATAAACGCCTTGGCCGCATCCATATCCGAAACTCCGTGCAGACCAAGCTTTGCCTTGATCTGAATTGCAGTCGAATTTGTCTTTGTCATGGTTTACCTCCTTTCTTAGATTTGTTATTCCAGTCATTGAGCCTGCGCGCTATCGCGCTTGCCCTCCGGGCCGCGCCAATAAAGGTCGAGAGACATGCGGCCGGATTCCCTGTCTCTCCACATCTCGTTAATCTCTGGATTTTGGAGCCTTTTTCTTGCGCTCTATCTCCATAGGTGTACATTATTCGGCACATTAATCGCTATCCCGTTAGGTATGAGCGACATATACGGCAAATAAGACTCGATGCAGACGCCGTCCGTGCGGCAAACCTTCTCGCCCTCGGTCTTCTCCGCAGAAATTAAGCCTTCTCTTCACGGAAGAAAGCCTTCTCGACAAAAATTAGGCCTTCTCTTCCCGCGACAAGGCTTTCTCCACAAAAATTGAGCCTTCTCTTCCCCCGACAAGGCCTTCTCCATTTATTTCTTTTCATGACAGGACGACCTGGGAGAATTGGGCTGGCCGTTCTGATCAGCTGCATACAGACGTTTATGCCGACGGTGGTGGAACACAAATCCGAACACGGCGCGACAAATAATCGCGTTTATCCGCGACTTGACGACTTTAACGAGTTTTTTCGGTCAGCGTGCGTGATTTTGTGGCCGATGATTCTATAATCTCTGACGCGATCATAGAACTCCAAGAGACTACAAAGATTCGACGAACGCCGTAGTACTGGTAATGCCCCTGAAGTTAAACTCGGGTAATGCATCGAAGTTCAAGCGCCTGTCTCTGGAGTTTGGCTGCCGTCATCACGATCTCGAGCCTTCCGCTGCCTGCGTACAGCCAGAGATTTCTTTTCGGCGCCAAAGTAGCCGGCCAGATCACGAATACGTTTACCTATCCTGGGCTGCCGCCGATCGTGCATGATGACCGGGTTGTTTTCGGCCCTATGGTGGAAATGCGTTTCACACCTCGTCTCTCGTTTGAAGGCGATGTGCTTTACAAACGGAACCTGGATACATCAGGCCAGTTCTTCGGTTTGGTGCAGTTGGTCCAGACGCTTCAGGGAACCGATGCTCTGAGGGCCCATTCATGGGAGATCCCTGTGCTGCTGAAATGGCGTCCGGCCGTGCACCAGAACAATAGCGTTTTCGTATCCGGTGGATTCTCGACCCGCAATGTCGCCGGTATCGAGGAAATCTACGGAGCGGTGTCGGCTTTTCCCCCTTATCCAGGTGGCCCGTTTGACATTCGGACGTCGGATGGAGTTATAGCGAATCACTGGACATACGGGCCGGTGATTGGAGCCGGCATGGATATTCGGGCTCACCGGTTCCATTTCCAACCCGAACTGCGTTACATCCGGTGGAAGGACTCGCCTTTTTCGTACGTGACGAAGCAAGACGATCTTCAAGCTCTCATCGGTGCCGCAATAGCGAAATAGAACTCAATGTTGGCGCGGACGGCGCCGTGATTGCAGGCATGCACGGATGGCAATTGTCAAACGTCCCATGTCGAGCGTCCAATTTACTTGTCAAACGACCCAAGGACCAAATGACCCATTGACCAGATTTATTGGGCAATCTGGTCGTCTGGTCGTTTGAGGGGTAAATTGGACACTCGACATGGGACGTTTGACAATTGCCATCGGACGGAACCGCAGTCCCTATCGCTGGCCGCCTCGGTTCGGATTCGGCGGGTTGATCGTGCCATAGTCCCAATGTTCGTCGGCTTTGCCGTCGACGAAGCGCCACATGTCGAACCATGTCGTCGTGTACATCTGGCCGGGGTTTCGCGGATCGGGAAGCTGGCGGACAACGGCCACCGTGACGTAATCGCCTTCGGCAACCACCGAAACGACCTTTGTCCTCCAGCTGTTTTTATCCGGAATCGGCCGTGGCGTGCCGCGGGCGCCGAACGCAGCCATCACGGTCTGCCGGCCGGAGGCGAAGCCGGGGTTGTGCTGGATATATCTTTCGGTGAGCCATTTGGGCGCCTCGTCCCAGTGGCCCGCTTCGAGAAGATCGCGCATGATGTGCATTGCGGCCTGCTTGTTCGTATTGAGTTTCGGATCCTTGCTGGTAAAAAGCGACTCCGGGTCATTGGATCCCATCACCGGTTCCTGAGCGGCTGCCAGAATGGGCAGTGCCAGCAATGCGGCCATCGTAAGCGCGAAAAGAGCGAGAGACTTTTTCATGTCCAGTCGGTCCTCCAATTGAACGGTTCAGTAGCCTGCGGCATCTTATTCCGGCAAGAGAGCCCGCGTCCATCCGGAAACTGGCGTAAAATACTTCAGCCTCGGGGCTTGGGGAGATAACAATGTACCGCTTGAGAGGAATCGTTTTAGTCGCGCTCATCCTGGCAGTGCCGGCTTTGCTGCCGGCCCAGGGGCCCGGCAAGCTGGCGTTCGAGGTCGCCACCATCAAGGCGGCGGCACCTCTGAATCCCGCCACGATCGCCGCAGGACAAATGCCTCACCTGGGAATGAATGTCCAGGGGACGCGCGTGGACATCGGCTTCATGTCGATTTCGGACTTGATTGTCGCGGCCTATAAAACGAAGGCCAATCAGATTACGGGACCGGATTGGCTGAAGACCGAGCGGTTCGACATCCTTGCCAAAATGCCGGACGGCACGACGAAAGACGATGTCCCGGTGATGCTTCAGGCGCTGCTTGCCGACCGCTTCGGACTGAAGATCCACAAAGACATGCGCGAAGACTCCGTCTACGCCTTGGTTGTCGCCAAGGGTGGGCCGAAACTCAAGGAGTCTGCACCCGATCCGGAAGTGGCACCGGATAAGGCGGCGAATAATAACCCGCAGGGCGCCCCCCAGATCAAGGTTGATCGCGCCGGTGGGGGCGCGACGGTAACCACTCCGCGCGGAGCAGTGAAAATGTCGATGACTCCGGACGGTCACATGCGGCTTGAGATGAACAAAATGTCGATGGCCGACTTTGCGCAACAGTTGACTCCGCTTGTCGACCATCCCGTCTTCGATATGACCGAATTGAAGGGGAATTTCCAGGTCGCGCTAGATCTGAGCATGGACACGATGCTCGCTGTCGTCCGGGCTCAGGGCATGAACCTCCCCATTCCCGCCGGCGGCCGCGGCGCGCTCCCCGGTGCGGCCGGAGCGGCCGAGGCATCCGAGCCTTCGGGAGCCAGCTCGATCTTTAGTTCGGTTCAGCAGCTTGGACTGCGGCTCGAGGCTCGCAAAATGCCGCTCGAGTACATCATGGTCGATCACCTTGAAAAGACGCCGACGGAGAATTAGCGCAAGACGTGCCCGCATTAATCGAAACATTTGCCGCTGAACTCGAACGCCCCCGCGAATTGTCGCCGCGAGTTCTGAACTACATTACGGGAACATACAACCTCGATCCCTCCGAGGTCGGCGTTTTCCTCGTGGACAAACTGCCGGCCGTGGATGACGTTGAGATCGATCTCATTCTCTCGCCCGTATTCACTCCGAAGCTGGAAGATCAGGCCGTCTTCGCCGGACAGCTCGGCGCGGCCGCCGTTCCCCGCGAACAATGGCCGGGAATCGTCGAGCAACTCGCCGCGCGCCCGGTACGCGCCAGGCTCGTCACACCCGACAGTCAGGCACACGTTGTCCCGCTGCGCGACGTCACGATTGAGCGCTATGTTCACCGGCTCCGGCTGGAAGCCGTGATTCCGGAATCTCTCTTCACTTTGCTCGAACGACTGCCCGCTCCCAATGACCGTCCGATGTTGAGAGCCATCGCCCGGCGGTCCGCGTGGGAAAGCGGCGGCCCGCGTGAAATCCTTGAACAATATCTGTCCGCAGTGATCAAAGAGGGCAGTTACAGCCTCGACGATATGTTCGAAATGCTCAACCTCGCCGAAGGCCGCAAGCCAGCCAACGTTCAGGACCTTCTAGCAGCCATTCCCCGCTGGACGGAAGCCTTGCGCGAACAGATCGACAAAGCATCCGGCCCGAAAGCCTTCTTCCATCCGCAGGTCGAAATGATGCACGGCGGCGGCCGCGACCAACGCGGCGCGGACAGCTTGCGCGCCTCGGCAAAAGAAAATGAACTGGCGTTTCTTCTACGGCTTCAAGGTCTGCTGAGCGTATAGGTTAGGGCCCTTAGGGCGTGCTACGATGTTACATGTAACGCGAAGGAGGGCCGCCCGTGAAAAACACGTTAGTCGATCGGGTGAAGAAGCGCCGGGATGCCCTGCGTGCCGCCGGTTTGCGCCCCGTGCAGATATGGATTCCGGACACCAGACGGCGCGGGTTTGCGCGCGAATGCCGCCGTCAGTCACTGAGCCTTCGCGGTGACCCGCAGGAGAGCCGTATCCTCAGGTGGCTCAACAAGGTCGCCGATGCGGAGGGCTGGAAGTGAGGAGGGGCGATGTAGTGACGGTTGCCCTCTCCGGCTCTTATGGGAAACCCCGCCCGGCTCTTGTCATACAGTCTGATTTTTTTGCTGAACATCCCTCGCTGACAATCCTGCCGGTTACGAGCGAACTTCGAGACACGCCGCTGTTTCGTATTACAGTTGAATCCACGCCCGAGAACGGTCTGCTGAAAACCTCGCAGGTTATGGTGGACAAGGCACAAACGGTGCCTCGTGAAAAAATCGGCAAGAAAATAGGACGGTTGGACGATACGACTCTGGTCTCCGTCAACCGCGCGCTCGCGCTCTTTCTCGGGTTTGCTTAGCCGTAAACCGCATCGCCCTTAACCTTTACGCTCCTTCTTTTTCGGGAATTGACCGGCCGACTGACAGCCCTGCGGGCCTAATTCACTCAAACCTTGGCGCCCGCGCATCAGTGCGTCATTGCGTAGATGACGTAGTTGATTCCGAACTTGTAGGCCAGTGCCGTAAACGGCACGGGGTAATCCGGATCGTCGGCGTGTTCCCATCCATCGCCCATGTCCGAATTGAAATTCATCGCTACCATCAGCTGCTTGTGATCGTTGTAAATGCCGCGCCAGTGCGGAGGACCTTCCATCCGCGCAACGCCAAAGCGGATGTGGCGGTCGCCCGGAATTCCCATGCTCTTGTCGAGGTCGAAGAAGACGTGCATCAGCGGGTCATCATCGGGAATTTCCACAATCGGCCTGTCTGGAAATACCCGCTTGATCGCAGCCTCGAAAATGTCCCAATCGCGATCGCCGTGGAAGTCATCGACCAGCAGGAATCCTCCACGCATGCAGTACTCACGCAACCGCGCCGCGTCCTCGGCGGTCGGCCGCCAGTTCCCTTTCCCGGGTTGCTGCAGAAACAGAAACGGGTACTGGAAGATGCGATCGTCGGTCAGTTCCAGCTGACGCTCGTCGTCGGCCACCTGCACATTCGTCGTACGGCGCAGCGCGGGAAAGAAATGCTCCTCCGCCAATGGATAGTCGATGGCCCACCACGGCTGATAGTATCCGTGCGAACCTCCGCCGCCTCGCGTCGCGTATTTCACGCGTGCCAGCTGAAACTCCGCATCCGGATGATTTCCCAGCGTGTCGCGGCTTCCAATCTGCGCCTGCGTGCTGACGATTCCCGCAAGAACACAAGCGATAACTGCCGCGGACATTTTGCTGAGCATGAGCCCGCTCAATATACTAAGAACTGTGAAGAATCTCTACCATGTCACAACCGAAATCGAAGCCCGGGAAGCGAAGATCCGCGGCGACTACGCGCCGAAGGCATTCGAGGCTGAAGGGTTCATCCACTGCGCATATACGCACCAGCTGGCCGGAGTGCTCGATCGCTTTTTCAAAGGCCAGACCAATCTGGTCATGTTTGAGATTGATCGGTCCAAGGTGCCGTGCAAAGTCATTGATGAAAATCTGGGCGGCGGCGCGGAACTGTTCCCCCACATTTACGGTCGTCTCCCGATGAGGGCGGTCAAGAGAACCATTCCCGCATCCGGCACCGTTTTGTGATACCTTTCGCGCGATGAAAAAGCTGCCGGTTCGTGGCGCGCTGGCGTTTGGACTGCCGATCGTTGCGGCATTCGCGCTCTACCTTGTATATGCCCACATGACGGGACAGCGGCAGAACTATTTCTACCTGATGGCGGGCCCGCTCTGCGGCATCATCGGCGGATTGGCTTACGGACGCCGCGTCGGGCTGCCGATTGTGCTCGGACTGTGCTTCGGCACGATCGGAGTCATGTTTTCACTGCAGGAAGCGCGCTCGCCTCTGTTCAGCGACGTCGTCTGGACCGGTCTGGTTTCGGCATTTCTGTTCTGGACTGCGGGCGGCTGCGCCATGCTCGCCCTGCCATCGCACCTTCGATTCAACGGCGCGATGACAATGGCCGTGCCCGGACTTCTTGCCGGAATGGCGTTCCAGTTTTTCTACGGACCGGGTCATTTTCTCTTCGCTCTTGGTTCACACGCGTGGTGGGGCGACGGGCCGTGGGAACATTTCATTCTGTGGCTGATTGCGGGCGCCGGCAGCGGGTTATTGCTCGGCTTCAAACTGAACCGCCGGATAAACCAGAAGCCTGAGGCAGGCAGGCTCGAGAGCGCGCAAGCCTGGGCCGTTGCCTCGTTGGCATGCGCCGCTCTGGCCGTTTTTATCGGGCTGGCTTACATTCTCCGGTCAAAATTGCCGCTCGGGCTCTTCAATTCGTTATCCCCGATTACCGCGGCTTCCGATTGGTTCTGGGGTTGGGGGATTCTCGCGATCAGCATTGCACTCATCGCTACAGGAAAGCGCGTCGGACGAAGCTGGGCGTTTACGGCTCTCGGTGTGGCGCTGGTTCTCGTCGTCGCATCGTTTCGAATTAATGCCGATCCCTGGAAGACGAAATTCAATTCCGCCTATGCGCAGAAACTTCTGCGCGACGATGCGCAATCGGGAGACGCGATTTACACCGGCAACCTGATCCTGGCGCAGGCATCGCTCGATCAGAACGACATGGCGAATGCCAAACAGTACCTGCTCCAGGCGGCGTCCGCGCCTTCCGCGCACATCGTCGAACAGAACGGGCTCGATGTCTCCGTCGCGCGCGTGCTCTTCGACCGCGGCGAACACGACGCCGTCGCCGAGTATCTCAATCGCGGCCGCAAGCTCTGGCCTCAAGGCAATCAGATCATCAATCGGTGGCAAGCCGCGATCCGCGCCGGCCGCCGGCCGAATTTCGCCGGCCGGAACCCCAATCAACAACAGCAGCAGCGGCAACAGCAGAATTAGTATTTACTGACAGTCACTTTCACCGGCCCCGAATACGACGTCACAGAGACGATGCTGCCGCGGCGGAGAAGAACAGGACTTTTAAAGATGTAGGGCGCCGGCCATTCGACGGAGATGTCCTTCGCAAACAAAAGCACCTGCGTGCCGCCGTTGGCACGGCGCTCGCTGACTTCGATCGACTTCACACCGGCGGCGGGTTCCGTGCGGATTGCAATGGCGCGTGTATCCGCAGGGATCGTGACTTCGGCATGGAAGCGGCCTTCGCGGCCCGCGGGCTTCGCCTCCAGCAGCAGATCCGATATCGTAGCCGGCGCCGGCTTGTCCGCAAAATACAATCCCAGGGTTCCGCGATCGGTGACGCGTTCCTTCGCGCTTCGATAGTAAATTTCCGCAACAAGGTGCCCGCCGGCGGGCAGGCGATATGACGTATTCGGAGCGGCTTCGGCAAACTCGTACCAGGGCGTCCAACTGCCGATCCACTGCCCGGTTTCCTGGACGCTAAAGAATGCGGCGCGGACGACGCGCCGGTCGCCCGGCATGTATTCCAGTGCGCGCAACCGCCGCTCTGCGGTGAGACCCGGATCGATGACGACACGCTTCATCGAATCGGGCTGCCCCGGTTCGATCGTGTTCGGCTCGATCGGACGCGAGAGATTTGGCGGCCCGAACTGCCAATGGCCGAAATCGGCGGTCGCGCGAACCGGGGCCTTCCTCGCGGTTGAAGCGGCGATGTTCGTGAACACGGTTCCCGCATTCCGCGGACCGAGACCTTCAACCCAGGAAATAACGAACTGTGTCTCGCGCAGCGTCAGGCTGTTGTCGTTGATGAATTGTCCGTAGCCCGGCACCGCAGCCCACGGCGGCATATGGCGCGCGATCACCTCGGAACGGATTTTCCGGCCGAGCAGCCATGTCTGCTCATAGGTCTCGAGCGAAACGGCCGGACCGCTCCCGGTGTGGCACATCACGCAATGTTTGTCGAGGATGCGGACGATCTCGCGGTCGAAAAGGACGGTGGTGGTCAGGGTCTCGTGAGACTGCAGAGAGGGGACAATCAGCCACAAAAGGATGAAAGCTGTTATTAGCCGCAGATGACGCGGATGACGCAGATGAGGCATCAACGGCCTTAATAGCCGTATCTGCGTCATCCGCGTCATCTGCGGCTAATTTCCCCCTGCATTCTTCAGGATAGCGGCGGCAGCGGGGAACTCTTTCTTCGCGTTGGCGAAGAACACGCCACCGGCCATCATCATTGGCGTCCATCCGAGTTTGGTTTTCACATTCACTTTGGCGCCGTGATCGACCAGGTACTGAACGATGGACGGCTGGCCCGAAACAACGGACGCATGAAGCGGCGTGATTCCGCTCCATCGCGGATCGCCCAGGACCTTGCCGAGTTCGCCCATATTCAGCGGGTAATAGAGCAGCGTGTACTCGGGATCGCCGGTCATCTTGTAATCGCCGAAGTCGGCCACCGCATTAATGTCGTTTCCGAGCTGGATGGCAAGCTTCACCGCTTCAAGCCGCTCGCCTTCCGTGCATCCTGTGAAAGGTCCGGGGGCTTCCCCCTCCCAGTAGTCGAGACCGGCGGCAACCATGAGCGGCGTTACGCCCAGCGCGTTCGTCATCTTCGGATCGGCGCCGTGATCGGCGAGCAGGCGCATGTACTCGACATCGCCGTTATGCGCGGCAATATAGAACGGAGTGGCACCGACGAAGGTCAGATAATGCCGGCCCAGCTGGATCAGCGGCGGGTTTTTCATCGTCCCGCCTTCCTTGTCGAATTTCTTTTCCTGCCAGCTGATGCGGGTATTCGGATTGGCCCCGTGCTCGAGAAGTTTCTTCGCCAGTTCGAGTGCGGTGGTATTTCCGGTTGGAACCGGCGGGCCGTGCGGCGTGTTGCCGACACCGGCGGCGCCGTCGGCGCCCGGCTTCCGCAGCCATGCCAGCGTGTGCAGCGCGGAACCGCGCGGATCCGGCATATTCGGATCGGCGCCGTGGTCGATGAGGACGGACGCGATGTCGAAATAGGCGTTGACGACTGCAACGTTCAAAGCATTCGTTCCGTCCGGCGCGGCGTCATTGACGTTGGCGCCGTGGCCGAGCAGCGCTTTCACGGCGTCGATGTGCCCGTTTCGAACGGCGAACAGCAGCGCTGTGAAACCAGTCTTCGTTTTGGCCTTGATGTCCGCGTTGTACTCGACCATGGTCTCGATTGCCGCCGCGTTCCCTTCCGACGCCGCCCACATGAGTGGGGTCTGATTCGTCCCCGCGTCAGCCGCGTTCACATTGGCGCCGTGCATCAGGAGAACGCGCACGGCGTCGGCAGTGCCGTTGAGCGCCGCAGTCATCAGTGCCGTCTGACCTTGTTCTGCCGTGCTGTTCGGATCGGCTCCGGCTTTCAGGAGGTGCTCGATGAGCGTCGCATTTCCATTGGTGCACGCCAGGAAAAGCGGCGTGATGTTGTATCGGGTCGCGGCTTTGACGTCCGCGCCGCCGGCAATGAGCAGATCTGCAATCTCGACGTTGTTGCGCTGTGCGGCCCAGTGCAGGGCCGTTGAGCCATCGGCCTCGGCGGCTTTCACGTCGGCATGTTGCGCCAGGAGAGACCGGACGGTCTTCGCATCGTTGCCCTTGACGGCATCGATTAAACGGAGGTCGCTTGCCGCAGCGGAAAGAGAGAAGGCCACTGTAAGGAAGGCCGCGAAACATGCATTGAAGTGTCTCATTGCAACTCCCGATAAGGTTTGGAGAAGTATATTACACAGTCTCATGCCAGGAACAACTCGATGAGATGAACATTCCCCGCCTTTCAAAGGCGGGGAATGTTCATCCTTTCTCGTTTGAGCAAATGCCGGACCGCGCCTATAGTTAGCTATGCTCCAGTCGATCCTTATCGCCGCGTTTGCGATTCTGCCGCAGCAGGCTCCGCAGCCGCCGGCAGCGGTCTTCACGAAGTACTGCCTGACCTGCCACAACGAACGGCTGAAGACGGCGGGACTGGTGATCGATCCGGGGTCCTTAAACAACGTCGGGGCAAATGCCGAAGTCTGGGAAAAAGTTGTCCGGAAACTACGATCGAACACCATGCCTCCGTCCGGCGCGCCCCGTCCGGATCCGGCGACATACAATTCCACCGCGTCGTTTCTCGAAACGGAACTCGACCGCGCCGCCGCGTCCAAACCGAACCCCGGAAAGCTGCCGCTGCTCCATCGTCTGAGCCGGACGGAATATCAGAATGCGATTCGCGATCTGTTCGCTCTCGATGCCTTGCCCAAGGAGATGGACTTCGACCTCCTGTTGCCGGAGGACAATGCGAGCAGCGGCTTCGACAACATCGCAGACCTGCTTTTCGTGTCTCCATCGACGATGGAGCGATATCTCGGCGCGGCCGAAAAAATCAGCCGCCTCGCGGTGGGTGACCCGGCCGCGCCAGTGATGGTGAATCGCTATCGAATTCCAGACGAACAGCCTCAGGACGCGCGCGTGGACGGACTGCCGTTCGGCACGCGCGGCGGCATTGCGGTGCACAGCCAGTTCCCTGTCGACGGCGAATACGTCATCAAGGTCGAACTTGCGGGCGCGGCGCGCCAGCCCGAGGATCTACAGATCATTGTCGACGGCGAAACGGCGGAGCAATTGTCATTGGGAGGCGCCGGAGGTGGACGAGGGGGTCGAGGCGGAGCAGCCGCCAGGCCCACCGAATTTCGTGTTCCGATGCGATCCGGACCGCACCTCGTCGGCGTCACTTTCGTCGAGCGGAACGAAGTCCGCGACGAAGAAACACTGCGCCCGCGCACGCGCGGACGCGGAACACAGGTTGCCGTCGCTGCTGTAACGATCAGCGGACCTTACAATGTTATCGGCTCGGGCGATACTCCCAGCCGCCGCCGTATCTTCGTCTGCCAGCCCGCCTCCGCCGGAGAAGCGCGAGGGCTTGCTAGCCCGAAGCCTCAAATAGATGAGTTGCCTTGCGCCAGGCGCATCCTTTCGACGATGACGCGGCGGGCGTACCGGCGGCCTTCGACGGACGCCGATGTCGATCGCCTCATGCCGTTCTACAAGACGGGATCGGCCGAAGGCGGTTTTGAGGGCGGCATTGAACAGGCACTGGAACGGATTCTGGTCAGCCCGAACTTCCTCTTCCGCATCGAGCGGGATCCGGAAAATACGGCTCCGGGAACCGCATATCGCATCAGCGACCTCGAACTGGCATCGCGTCTGTCCTTCTTTATCTGGGCCAGCATTCCGGACGACGAACTCCTCAATACTGCCATTCAAGGCAAACTGAAAGATCCCGTCATCCTGAATCAAGAGGTCCGCCGGATGATGGCAGATCCTCGCTCCAGCGCCCTGGTGAACAACTTCGCCGAGCAGTGGCTTTTTCTGCGCGATATCGAAGCCAAGAAGCCGGATGAACTCCTCTTCCCCGACTTCGATGAAACCCTGCGCGATGCGTTCCGTAAGGAGACCGATCTGTTCCTGAACAGCATCCTGCGGGAAAACCGCAGCGTGCTGGAATTGCTGACCGCAAACTATACGTTCTTGAACGAACGGCTGGCGAAGCACTACGGCATTCCGAATGTCCGCGGCAGTTATTTCCGCCGTGTGACGCTGCCGGCGGCCAGCCCGCGCGGCGGCCTCCTGGGCCAAGGCAGCATTCTGACGATTACGTCTTATGCAAACCGCACTTCGCCTGTCGTCCGCGGGAAATGGGTGCTCGAAAACCTGCTTTCGGCGCCACCTCCTCCGCCTCCGCCGAACGTCCCGGCGCTGAAGACCGAAGCCAACGAAACCGGCAAAGCGCTGTCGATGCGCGACGCCATGGTTCAGCATCGCGCCAGCCCGGCCTGCGCAGGCTGCCACGCGCGAATGGATCCGATCGGATTCGCGATGGAAAATTTTGATGCCGTCGGAAAGTGGCGCGAACGCGATGCAGGAGTTAACATCGATGCATCGGGAGTATTTCCGGACGGTACTAAGTTCGAAGGAGTCGCGGGCCTCAAGAAAGCCCTGTTGGCACACCCGGACGAATTCACCGGAACCGTCGCGGAAAAGCTTCTGATGTACGCCATCGGGCGGAACGTCCAGTACTATGACACTCCGGCTGTGCGCGCAATTGTGCGGGAAACCGCACGGAACAATTACACGTTCGGATCGCTGGTGGCGGCCGTGGTGAAGAGCACGCCATTTCAGATGAGGAGCAAGTGATGATCATCCGCAAGAAAGCACTCGACCGGCGGACGTTCCTGTGTGGCGCCGGAACCGCATTGGCTCTGCCTTTTCTCGACGCGATGGTGCCGGCTCTTTCCGCTGCACCGGCCAAAGGCACGCCGCGCCTCGGTTTCGTTTACGTCTCGAACGGCGTCATCCTGAATCAGTGGAAGCCGGCCGTTACAGGGAGCGCTTTCGACCTGTCTCCGATTCTGAAACCGCTCGCGCCCGTACGTGATCAGATCAATGTCCTCAGCGGACTTGCGCATCTGCAGGCCGACACTTTCGGCGACGGCACGGGCGACCACCCGCGAGCCTCAGCCGTCTGGCTCACCGGTGTTCATGCCTACGATCGAACCAAACCCGGCGTCGAAGTCCGGCTTGCCACCACCGCGGATCAACTCGCGGCCCGCGAGATCGGCAAGTCCTCGCAGATTTCATCGCTCGAATACAACCTCGATCCGCCGACGCAGGGCGCCTGCGATTCCGGCGACTGCTTTTACGTCAACACGATTTCTTGGCGGAATGAAACCACTCCGAATCCGGCCGAGTCGCATCCGCGCGTTATCTTCGAGCGCCTGTTCGGAGACGGCGGCAGCGGCGCCGAGCGCCTGAAGCGAATCAAGAAAACCGGGACCATCCTGGATTCCGTCATGTCGGAAATCTCCGACCTCGATAAGACGCTCGGCAAGAGCGATCGCACCAAGCTCAACGAGTATCTCGACGCGGTCCGCGAAGTCGAACACCGCATCCAGAACACCGAAGCGCGCGGCGCCCAGAACTTCGAACTGCCGGAACGCCCGACGGACATCCCCGACACCTTCGACGAACATGCGAAACTGATGTTCGATCTGCAGGTGCTCGCGTTCCGCGCCGATCTCACGCGCGTTTTCTCGATGGTCGTGGCCCGCGAGCTCAGCCCGCGCACGTATCCGAATATCGGAGTGCCCGAGCAGCACCATGCGACGTCGCATCATCGCAATGATCCGGAGCTGATCGAGAAGAAGGCGAAAATCGATACCTATCACGTGCAACTTTTGAGCTACTTCCTGCAGAAGCTTCAAGCCACTCCGGAAGGCGAAGGCACGTTGCTCGACCAGAGCCTGATCCTGTATGGCGGCGGCATGGGCGACGGCAACCTTCACCGCCATTTCGATCTACCCTGTTTAATGGCGGGAAAGCTCGGAGGTCAAATCCGGACAGGCCGTCACCTGGCATACCCGGATGACACGCCGATGGCGAATCTGCTGCTGTCTATTCTGGACAAAGTCGGCGTTCGTCTCGACAAGATCGGCGACAGCACCGGACGGCTCGAGGTTTGATGCGCGCCGTCCACTACT
Organism: Terriglobia bacterium; assembly: GCA_036496425.1. Taxonomy (NCBI): domain Bacteria; kingdom Pseudomonadati; phylum Acidobacteriota; class Terriglobia; species Terriglobia bacterium. The sequence continues at coordinate 24,702 of DASXLG010000188.1, forward strand.
GACCCAGAATGAAGTGCAGAACAAAGAGCACCGTCACCGTGTAGGTGACTGTATTGTTCTCCTGGTGTCTTCCCGCAACCAGCTTGATGATCGTATAAGACACAAATCCGAAAGCCAGTCCCTGGGCAACGGAATAGGTGAGCGGCATCATGATGATCGTTAAAAATGCGGGAAGCGCTTCGGTGAAATCGTCGAACTTGATGTGAACCAGGTCCACCATCATGAATGCGCCGACGATGATGAGCGCGGGCGCCGTCGCCTGACCTGGAATCAGTCCCACCATCGGCGCAAAAACGATCGCGACGATAAAAAGAATGCCGACGATGACCGCCGTCAGGCCGGTTCGTCCGCCTTCCGACACACCGGCCGCGCTCTCGATGTAACTCGTTACCGTGCTAGTTCCCATTAATGCGCCGAACATCGTTCCCAGAGAATCGGCGAACAGGGCCTTGCCGATGCGCGGCAATTGTCCGCGCTCGTTGAGCAGGCCGGCCTTTCGAGCGACGCCGACCAGCGTGCCGATATTGTCGAAGAGGTCGACGAAGGTGAACGAGAACAGAATGGGAATCAGTCCGACGTTCAAGGCGCCACGAATATCGAGATGAAACGCCGTCAAGCGGAGCTTGTCGAGCGGGTTACCGAATTCCACGAAACTGCCGATACCTGAAGGCGCCGGCGAAACACCCGCGAGGATCGAAATGATCGTGGTAGCCAGAATCCCGATCAGCAGCGCGCCTTTCACCTGCCGGGCGATGAAAAATGAAGTGATGATCAAGCCCGCGATGGCCACGAGAACACCGGTGTTCTTCATGTCACCGAGCGCAAGCAACGTCGCGTCATTTTTCACAATCACGCCGGCGTTACGCAACCCGATGAACGCAATGAAGAGCCCGATGCCGACGCCGATGGCGAGGCGCAGTACTTGGGGCACTCCGTCGACAATCCATTCGCGGATCTTCGTGACCGTCAGGATAAAGAACACGACTCCCGAGATGAACACCGCGCCCAACGCCGTCTGCCATGGAAGCTTCATCCCGATCACGACGGTATACGTGAAAAAGGCATTGAGGCCCATTCCCGGCGCCACCGCTATCGGATAATTCGCATACAACCCCATAACGAGTGTCGCGAACGCAGACCCGATACAGGTCGCCGCGAAGGTCGCCTCCGTCGGCATACCGGCATCTTTCAAAATGCTGGGATTGACGAACAGAATGTACGCCAGAGTCACGAAGGTCGTGATGCCGGCCAGCAACTCCGTCCGGACATCGGTCTGGTTCTCGCTGAGACGAAACCGCCGTTCGAGCATCCCGGCAGGCCGTTTATGATTCATGAAATAGCATCGCGCAGGCAAAATCCGGCGCTGCCAAATTACTCAGAAGTGGCGTCCTTGGCAAGCTGCCGCCAATTTTTCCACGAGGCCTAACTTCGCTCTCAGCCGATCGTCTTTTATTGATAGGAGACTTCTTTGAAAAGATTGGAAGGTTTTATGCATCGATTCAAGATCGCCTTATTTGCCGTTCTTTTTGCCGCGCTGCCAGTGGTATTGGCGGCTCAGAAAACACTACCCGGAACGGGTGGAAGCTCGCAGCCCGCTCCGGAACACCGGACATATCAACAGTCCGAAGGAATGCCCTTCATGGGCCATGGGCCTGGAATGCGAGTCGAAGAATCACTGAAGGTTCTTCAGCGCAACCTGAATCTGTCCGAGGCTCAGGCCGCGCAAGTGAAACAAATCGTCGATTCGCGGCGCACCCGTTTTGAATCCATACGTGAAGAAGGAAGACCGAAATTCAGACAGCTCATGGCTTTGCTCAACAAGCCGAATCCGGATCCCACTGCGGTCGGACAGGCCACCATCGCGCTGAAACAGGTTCACGAGAAGGCGATGACCGAGCAGGCGAATCTGGAAAAGGATTTCCTGAATGTTCTGAATAACACTCAGCGGCAAACCGTAAACAGCTTAAGGGAAAAAGCGCCCACTGTGATGGCGTTGCATCGGCTGGGATTATTGACTCCGGAGAACAACGCGGAACAGACGACGGCATTGTTCAACCGCTAAGGAAAAGCGGG
>DASXLG010000189.1 GCA_036496425.1 Terriglobia bacterium
CAGGAATAGCGCGCCGCCGAAGTCTCTTATCGAGATCCAGACGTAATAGGTAAACGGCGGGAGACCGGCTAACAGAATGAGCGCACCCGCATAGTCCGCCAGTCGAAGTTTAGTCGCGTTCTTTTCCGTTATACCGCCAACCATCTCTTCATGCGGCCATTCCATTCATGCGCCCTACATTTGTGACATCAACCGGTTGAACGCGCGATTTGCCGCCGGCCTGCGGCAGAGATCGACGGCCGCGTCCAACAGTTTTGCCCGGACGGCGCCACGCCACAGTTTCGCGCACCAGAACGAAGTCCCGAAGGCCTGCCGGCAGCGCTCCTCGTATTCAGACCAGGCCTGCTGCTCATGTTCCGGATTCGACATTGCCTTCTTCAGCGTTTCGGCGGCCATCATACCCGACAACATGCCCTGGTAAATACCTTCAGCTGTCGCCGGATGCGTCATTCTGCCTGCCTCGCCGGCGATCAGGCGCCCGGGAGACTGCAATTGACCGACGCGATAGGAATACGAGACGGGGTAACCTTTCCACTGTCCAATCTGTACGGCCCCGGCAAGACGGGTCCGATAATGCTTATCCAGAAAATGCTGAAACAGGGCGCGGCCGTTTTTGCTGTGCTGCGGATCGTCATAGCAGATGCCGATATTGACCCTGCTTTTGCTTTCCGGAAAGAGCCAGCCGTAGCAAGGCGTCAGCATTTTATCGAAAACCATCTCGACGTGCTGCGGTTCGAACGGCACATCATCCCACCAGCCCATAATCGTCTGCATCATCCGCCTGGGTCCGGTGTTGACAACGAATTTGGAATGCGCGCCATTGGCGACGACAGTGAACCTGGCGCGAACGCTCCTGCCGTCGAGCGAATTGAAGCCGGCGACTCGGCTTCCCTCATAGAGGAGTTCATTCGCCGCAAAATCAGGAATGAAACGCGCGCCGTGCGATTGAGCATGTTGGACCAGAGCGTGGTCGAGTGTCCGGCGGGAGCAGATCAAAGCGGCGGTTTCCTCTCCGCCGGATAAGGACAATTCGCGGCCTCCGGGAGTAACCAGACGGAGGCCGCTGACCTTGTACGACTGCGGAAGGATCGTATCCAGAACTTCCAGCTGCTTCAGAACCTGAATGCCTTTTGGCGAAATGCCGCTGCCGCAGGTTTTGTGGCGGGGAAAAGTCGAGCGATCGGTCAGGACAACGTCATGGATCCCGAGTTGCATTAAACGGATGGCGGCGGCGCTTCCTGCCGGGCCCGCCCCGATAATCACTACTTCAGCGCGGATTGGTTGTTGGGTACTCAACCTGCAGGATTTTCCGGGGCGGTACTTTCCACCGGCTTTTCTTCCAGGTATGGCTCGACCTTCCCTCGCAGCTTCATCGTCAGCGGCCGGCCGTGCCGGTCGCGGCCGCGGCCGGCGCTGACGCGGATCCAGCCTTCGCTGACGCAATATTCCTCGACGGTCGTCTTCTCGGTTCCATTAAATCGGATGCCGACTCCGCGCGTGATCAGTTCCTCGTTGTAATAAGGACTCTTGGGATCTATGGACAGGCGGTCGGGTAAGGTTTCGTTCATACGTGAAGTTTAGTTTAAACCAGACGCACCCTACCTCGCTCCCAGCTTCCTCAGCAGCGCGATCGTGCCCGGCCGCGGTACGGCGGCTGCGCCCGCCCGGCCGGGGCCCCCTTTGCCGGAGGCCATGTCGAGCGGCGTGCGTCCTTGCCGGTCCTTCGCCTCGAGGTTTGCGCCATTCATGACCAGCAGTTCCACCACCGAATCCATCGACAGCGCGGCAAAGTGCAGGGCCGTCTGCCCCCCGTCATTCGCGGCATTCACGTCCACGCGTCTGTCCAGCAGCAACTTCACCGCGTCGTATTGTTCCTTCTCCGCGGCGTACTCATCGGCAAACGTTCCCAACCCGCGTCCCAATCCAGCCGCCAGCATCAGCGCGGTGACATGATTCTTCTGCGCGATCGCCGGTTCGGCGCCATGCTCGAGCAGAAGCCGCATCGCCGGCGAATCGCCATTCCTCGCGGCCCGCATCAGCGGCGTCGCGCCTTCGCCGAGATTCCGGTCCCCTGGCGTGTGCGCGCGCTGGAGCGCCGGGGCCTTGAGCTGCGCATTCGGATTCGCGCCGTTCTCCAGGAGCTTCAGAATGAGATCCCGTCCGCTGAGGTGATCCGCGGTCTTCCTGGCCGGACGGCCATAAATCTCAATCAGCGTGTTCATGTCCACGGCTGCATACAGGGCGGCCATTCCCGCGGAGTCGCCGATATTCGGATTTGCGCCTTTGCCGAGGAGCATTGCCGCCGTGTCGTAGTGGTTATTAATGATCGCAAAAACCAGCGCCGTCGTGCCATCCGGATCGGTCAGGTCCAACTCCGAACCGCTCTCCGCGAGCGCTCGCGCCGCGCCGAGCGAGCCTTCTCGCGCCGCGATCATGAGCGCCGCGAGGCTGCCCCTCGGCAGGATCGTCAGCACCCCTTCGAGGCCGAATCGATCCGTTTTGTATGTCAGCGACTTCGACCGTGTATTCACCTCCGCGCCGTGCATAACGAGGACCTGTATTGCTTCGGGGTGATTCTGCGCCGCGGCCCACATGAGAGCGGTTTCGCCGTCCGTGTCTTCCGTGGCGTTCGGATCCGCACCCCGCTCCAACAGCATTCGCACGATTTCCGGATTGCCGGTTCGCGCGGCGGTCATCAGCAGGGTCTGGCCGCCGGGCAGCGTTACCTTCGGATCGGCCCCCGCTTTGATCAGCGCCTCAAACACCGCCACATTTCCACTCTCGGCAGCGAGTGAAAGCGGCGTGATGCCGTATCGATTCGCCGCGCCGGGATTCGCGCCGGAACGCAGCAGCTTCTGCACCGCCGGAAGATCGTTCGCGACGACGGCATTGTGAAGCGTCGTCGTGCCGTCGCTTTGCGGCGGGGCCAGCAGCAGCAGGAAAGCCAGAATTCTAAAAAAGTCCATCGATCATGCCCATGCCGTCGCCGAACCGGTCCATCCGAACGCCGTACCGATTGGCGACCGCCGACCACAGGCATCCTACCGGTGTACGTACAGGAACCAGCACGTGACGGTGGCCGGTTCCGATTCCGCCGCCAACCGCGACAATCGGCAGCGGATCGGACGCGTGCGAGTTCGAATCTCCCATGCCGGCGCCATAAAAGACCAGCGAGTGATCGAGGAGCGAGCCGCCGCCGTCTTCCGTCGACCGCAGCTTCTCGAGGAACTTTGCGAACATGCCGGCATAGTAGACGTTGATCTTCACGACTGTCGCGATCTTCTGCGGATTGTTCTGGTGATGCGAGACGCTGTGATGCTGCTCGGTGACGCCGATTTGCGGGTAGGTGCGCTGGCTCAGCTCGCGAGACATCATGAATGAGAAGACGCGGGTCGTGTCGGAGTGAAACGCCGCGGCTGCCAGGTCGAACATCAGACCGACATGATCTTCGAAGGAATCCGGCACGCCGACGGGCGCATCGAGCGGCAGGGCGCTGGAGCGGCCGGCGTTTTCGGCCTGCTGGATGCGGCGTTCGATCTCGCGGATATTGTCGAGGTAGTCGGCGACGCGACGGCGATCCGTCGTGCCGAGGCCGCGCTGGAGAGTGGCCGCCTCTTCGGAAATCGAATCGAGGATGCTCTGCTGCATCCGGATCCGGGCCTCGCGCTCGCGCACGCTTCCCGACTCGCCGAAGAGGCGCTCGAACGCGGCGCGCGGATTGGTCTCCATCGGAAGCGGCGTGCCGGGCGTGCGCCACGAGATCGTATTCATATAGGCGCAGCTGAAGCCGGGCGAGCAGCCGCCGACGTAGCCCGTGAAGTCTTCGGTCGCGAGTTCGATGGATGGCAGCGCCGTTTCCTGACCGATCTTTTGCGCGACAACCTGATCAATGGTGGTGTTGGCGAGAACATCTTCGGCTTCTGTGCGCTTTGGCCATACACCGGTGAGAAAACCTGCCGCACTCACAGCGTGATCGCCCACCTGGCTGCCCGGATGCGATCGCGTGAGATTCGTCACGACGGCAAGCTGGTTCTTGAAGGGCTCGAGCGGTTTCAAGATGGGACTGAAGTCGAAGCCTGCGCCGGCCGTCGCCGGCGTGAACTGCGGCATGATCGCGCCGTTCGGAAAATAAACCACGCCGAATCGCAGAGGCGGGGTTGCCGCGCGCGTCACTGCCGGCATCATCGCCTCGAGGAACGGCAGACCGACAGCCGCGCCGATGCCTTTCAATATCGTCCTGCGGGATATGGACTTCTTCATTCTCCCTCCCGGGCCATTCGCATTTGAAACGGAGTACTCCGGACAATCCCCATCACGATAGCCGAAAACCGGTAATTGTCCATGCCCGCCTGCCGGACAATCTTCCGCACGGCCGGCATATCCCGGTAATCCAATCCGCGTCCCAGAGCATACGCCAGGAGCTTCTCGCTGAGGGTGCCGGTAAACAGTTCCGGATTCCGCGTCAGCGCCTGGCGCAATTCAACCACACCATTCACCTGCGTCCCGTCGGCCAGCTCGCCCGAGGCGTCGGTCTCCCGCCAGGCGCCCACCGGATCGAAGTTTTCCATCGCAAACCCGACCGGGTCCATCACCTTATGACAGACCGCGCATGCGGGGTTCGCCCGATGCTCGATCATCTGCTCGCGCATTGTGCGGGGTTTCTCGCCTTCAGCGGGCGCTTTCAGCGGCGGCACATCCGGCGGAGGCGGCGGCACCGTCATGCCGACAATGTTTTCCAGCACCCACTTGCCGCGCAGCACGGGCGAGGTCCGCTCGGCATGCGATGTGACGGACAGGATACTTCCCTGCCCGAGCAGACCGCGTCGAGCCGGGTCCGGGATCGTGACGCGACGGAAGTGGCTGCCGTAAATATCAGGAATTCCGTAATGCCGGGCCAGGCGCTCATTGATAAAGGAATAGTCCGCATTGAGCAGATCCATCACGTCCCGGTCTTCTCGAATAATGCTGTCGAAGAACATCTCGGTCTCGCGCCGGAACGACTGCCGGAGGTTGTCGTCAAAGTCCGGAAAGAGATCCGAGTTCGGCAGCACGTTGGTGACGTTGCGCAGGCGCAACCACTGCCCGGCGAAGTTATCGACGAGCGCGGAGGACTTCGGATCGGCAAGCATCCGGCGCACTTCACGCTCGAGGACGGTGGCTTGGTGGAGATGTCCTTCGGATGCAACTTTCAAGAGTGCGTCATCGGGAATGCTGCTCCACAGGAAGAACGACAATCGCGACGCCAGTTCGATATCGCTGATGGCGTGCACGACGCCCGGCGCGGGATCGCGTTCAATCCGCAGGATGAATTGCGGACTCGCAAGGATACGCTGCACGGCAGCTTCGATGCCGGCGTCGAAATCGCCATCACGGCGCGCGGTTTCGTAGAACCTTATGATGCGCTGCTCGTCGGCGGTGGCCGCCGGCCGTCGATAAGCCCGGCGTAGGAGGGTGGAAATGATCTGCCTGGCGCACGCCGGCTCGGCGGCGGCTGTCGTTGGGTGACAGATGAAAATCCGACGGCGGCTCGGCGTATCGCCGCGGCCGGTGGTGTTGAACGGACCCGTGATCGCGAGCGTCTGTATGTGCGGCTGGCCGGACCAGTCAAAGTTATCGACAGAACTGCGCAGGTAGCGCTGCAGGCGGCCGGCACCGACGGTCTGCGGCTCCTGAAGAAATGCGATGGTGACGACATGCGGGCCTGCTTTCACGGCAGAGCGGAATCGCATGCGCGAATCGATGGCGTCGCCCGTGTCCGTGGGCTTCTGAAAGAGCGATGCGAGATCTTCCGCGCCGCCAAGCGCTGCAAGATGCACGCGCTGTCCGTCGATCGCGAACTCCACCTGATGCGGCATATCGAGACCGCGAACAATATTCAGGTTCGTGCGGTAGAGCCTGGCCTGAAATTCATATTCCCCGTCGAGCGGAAAGACCTGGCGGACCTGTGTTCCGCCAATCGTCCCGAGCGGCAACCCCTCGATGTGCTGGTCCTGGGAGAGATCCTGGCGGATGCGGTAGGTTTCGCTCGCGGGATTGGCGTTTGGATCGCCGACGGCCAACGCGCCGAGCTTCACTGCAGCCGAGACATATCGTTCCTGAAGCAGCGGCGAGAAACCGAGCGCTTCGGACATGTTGTCGAAGCCGAATGCCGAGTCGTCGGGCGGCAGCAGCGCCGCAGCGTCGATGTTCAGCGCCAGGAGGTCCCGGACAGCGTTGCCGTATTCGGCGCGATTGAGGCGATGGATCAGAGGCCGCCCCGGATCGGGTTTGATTTCGGCAGCGGCGTCGATGGCGGTGGAAATCGACGAGATCCATGCTCGCATGGAAGCGTCATCCGGGCGTGGCGACCCCGGCGGGGGCATGACGCCCGCCCGGAGTTTTCGGATGACCTTTTCCCAGAGTTCGGGATCAGCCACGGGGTTGACGGCGTCCGCCTTATCCAGCGCGACCGGCACCGCACCACGCTCCCTGGCTCGTTCCGTATGACACGTGACGCAGTACTTATCAAGCAGCGCTCGGTCCGGCGCGGCGACCGTTACTAATAATGTCAGCAGTATGCCCGGGAGCATCTATATGCTTTTAAATCACAAAGGACACAAAAGCACAGAAAATCTTATTGCACCATTGCATCATTTGAAGTTGTTGCATTCTAGATTTGAAATGCAAACACTTCGAATGCTGCAATGATGCAATCAGATCTCTACATCTGCATCGGTTCGTCGGCGCTTCCGCCGTACATCGCAGGGACTTTGGAGCCCATGGGCCGCAGGTAGGTCGAAAGCTGGCCGCGGTGATGAATGGAGTGGCGGTTCATAATTTCGAGATAGATGACCGCGGGAAATTCCATTCCGCCGAAGAACGGAATGATCGCCGTCAACTTTTCGCCCGACATCGCATCGATTTTGCTGACGCGTTCGCGTCGATTCGTTTCGTACCAGTCGACGACCGCACCGATGGTCGGTGGCGGGTCCGACGGCCTTCCGGAAGGCGGCGCGCCGGCGAGAACCATATCGTAGAACATGATTTCGGCCGTCGCGATATGCCATGCCAATTCGTGTGCCGTCCGGGACTTGGGATCGGGCTTGTAACTTTTCTTGTCGTCCGGGATCGCGCGAAAAACCTTCTTCGTGGTTTCCGCTTCGGTGTTGATGATATCGGTTAAGACCTTACACAAGAATTTGCCCTGTTCGGGTGTCATTGTTTTTCCTCAATATTGATCGAAAATGCGCTGAATCTCCTTGACGTCCTGGGTCTTGGTCAGCGCCAGCATCAAGAGAATCCGCGCGTGCGTCGGCAACATACGCTTCACGGCAACAATGGGGGAGGCATCCCGGGCTCCGGGGGGTGAGATGACCTGGTCGCCGGACGGAAAGGTCGTTGCCACAATCACGCCATGGCGCATGAGGCCGTCATAATAGGCGCGTTCGGCGCCGTTGAGCGCCGTCGTGGCGACAATGATTCCCTTGGCGTCGGTTCTGCCGCCGCCTTCGGATCCGGCATAGGAATATTGGATGTCGACACGGGGCAGCGAAGTCAGGTTCTGCACGTCGAACTCGGAAGTCGTCGTGTGCCGGCGGGATGGCGAATAGAAAAACTCGACGCCGTGACGCGCGACGACTCCCAGCACGCCCATCTCCGGCGCCGAAAACCCCCCGGTCCGGGCAAATACTTTCTGGGCGTCGCGGGCGCTGATGATCCGGTCGTCCATGACAACGAGGGCGCCCTTCCCTCTGGAGTCATGGGCAGCGGCAACCCGGACCGCCGAAAGAAGGTTGATCGGACCGTCCGGACTGATGCCTGTCGGAGGACGCTGCGCGCCGACGATGACCACCGGCTTGTCGGACTTCACCGTCAGGTGAAGGAAGAACGCGGTTTCCTCGAGCCTGTCCGTTCCATGGGTGATGACGATGCCCGCAATCTCCGGCCGCTTTTCGAAAACCGTGTTGACCCGCCGCGCCAGCAGCAGCCACTGCTCGGGATTCATCTGGGCGCTGGGAATATTCGAAAACTGCTCGCTCTCCACCTGCGCGTAGCGCTTGATCTCCGGGACCTGAGCCACGATTTCCGCGATCGGCTTCTTTATCTCGTAACCGCCCAGTGTCCCAGGCTCGCCCTGCTCACCGGCGATCGTCCCGCCGGTCGCGATGACGAGGACGTGGGGCAGATCCGCCTGAGCTGCATACGCGTGTGCACAGAGGACCAGAAACAGACAGATCGTCCGAATGGAGGTTTTGGTCATCGGGTCAATTCAGAATTTTAAGCGACAAAAGGTACAAAAGCGAGGAGCAGTAGCAATGGAGCCGCAGAGCGGCAGCATTCCTCTAGCCCCGGGCGTAAGCCCTGGGCCTGCGTATCTAAAGTCCTTCCACTTCTACGAGCGTTTTGCCTGAAACCGGACAGGTCCATGCGGACAAATGCCCGAACCCGGGGGGATTGGCCGGCCCGGACATCGATTGCTCCTGCAAGGGCCTGCCGTGCACGCCGCAGACACGCGATCCATCCGGCCGCTTTTGTATAACGCAATCTGGCGTCTTCACAATCTTTGACATTGCGCGAATTCTAACATGCGCTCGACTCGGATTCCGGGTGCGTCCCTCGAATTCCCGCGATAGACTCCCCGGGATGTCTTTCAGTGGATCTGCGCGCTATCGCGGCGTTTTTCCCGTCGTGCCCACGACGTTTACCGAGACCGGTGAACTCGATCTCCGAAGCCAGAAGAATTGTGTGGACTTCATGATCGATGCGGGTTCCAACGGCCTTTGCATCCTTGCGAACTTCTCGGAGCAATTCACACTGTCGGACGACGAGCGGGACGTGCTGACGAAGACCATTCTGGAGCGTGTCGGCGGACGCGTCCCGGTCATTGTCACGACCACGCACTTCAGTTCGCGCGTCTGCGCCGAGCGCGGCCGGCGCGCGCAGGAAATGGGGGCCGCCATGGTCATGATGATGCCGCCGTACCATGGAGCAACCATCCGGGCATCGGAGCAGCAGATATACGAATTCTTCGGACACGTTTCGGATGCACTCCGGATTCCGATCATGATTCAGGATGCGCCGGTCAGCGGAACTGCACTATCGGCGGCTTTCCTGGCGCGCCTGGCGAAGGAGTTGGATCAGGTCGCCTACTTCAAGGTCGAGTCCGCCGGAGCTGCCGCCAAAATCCGGGAACTCCTGCGGCTTGGCGGCAGCGCGATCGAGGGGCCGTGGGACGGCGAGGAAGGCATCACGCTGTTCACCGATCTCGAGGCCGGCGCCACCGGAGCCATGACGGGCGGAGGCTATCCGGATGGTATTCGAAAGATCGTCGATGCCTATGTTGCCGGCCGCCGCGACGACGCCTTCGCCGCGTACCAGCAGTGGCTTCCGCTCATCAATTATGAAAACCGCCAATGCGGCCTGCTGGCCTGCAAAGCTCTCATGAAGCAGGGCGGCGTCATCGATTGCGACGCTCCGCGCCATCCCCTTTCGCCGCTTCATCCGGCGGCTCGCGCGGACCTGCTCGAGACCGCGCGCCGGCTCGAGCCGCTGGTGCTGCGGTGGCGCAGATGAATCTCACAGGTTTGAGCCGCAGATGACGCGGATGACGCAGATGGGGCGCGGTATAAGTAGTTCTTTTCCGCCCTATCTGCGTCATCCGCGTCATCTGCGGCTCAAACCTGTCTTGCAGAGTCCCAATCCTCTAATAGACTATGGAGATGATCAAACCAGGTTTCGAACGGGTATCTGAGTTTGCCACCATTTCATTACACGACAGCGCCCTTGCGATCACGCCCGATATCATCCGTAGCAAAAGCAAGGACGCCCAGTTAAACCCGCGACGGCGGGAAATACTCGCTCTACATCGCGGAAACGACGACCGGCTCCAGCGGATGTTGAATGCCATTCAACCGGGCAGTTACGTGCGGCCGCATCGGCACGCGGCTCCTCCCAAAGCCGAACTGCTGATCCTTCTCAGCGGGTCGATGGCCTTCATGTCTTTTTTGGACGACGGCACACCCGACACCAAGAATTTTGTTTTTTTACATCAGACAAAAGGGGCGCTCGCGGTCGATTGCCGGGAGGGCATCTGGCATACATTTTTTGCTCTGGAGCCGGACACGGTCGTCTGTGAAGTTAAAGCAGGGCCTTACGATCCTGCCGCTGCCAAGGAATTTGCGCCATGGGCTCCTTCAGAGAATGATCCTGCCGCTCATTCCTATTTAGCTTCCCTCGAACAACGTTTTCGCGAATCCTGCGGCTAGTGCAATCCCGCAAAATATCCCAGGATCAGTACAGTGATTCCGAGCCCAATCCGGTAATTGATAAAAACGAACGTGTTCCTGGTTTGCAGGTAGCGCATCATCGCTGCGATGGAGATGACGCCCCACAAGGCTGACACGATGATTCCTACTGCGAAAGAAGCACTCTGACCGGCGGGCAGTCCCTCGGCCGCAATATCCATCACTTTTTTCACTACCGCGCCGGCGACAATCGGCGCCGACAACAGGAAGGAGAACTGAGCGGCTGCCTTGCGCGTCATCCCACGAAACAGACCGGCGGTAATCGTGACGCCGGAGCGCGACACACCTGGGATAATCGCGAACGCCTGCGCGACGCCAACGGTCATTGCGTCCGATAACCTCATCGTTTCAAGCTCCGTTTTCCGGCGCCCGGAAATTTCCGCAAACCGCATCAACAGCGCGATCGCAATCAACATTACAGCTATGACTGTAGGCGTGCTGAATTGGTCCTCAAGGGACTCAAACAGCATGCCCGCAATACCCCCCGGGATCGTCGCAAGGATGATGTAAAGGGCCAGACGCGCATCCGTATCATCGGGATCGTTCTTGAAGATCCTGAATGCAGACCTCGTGAGATGAATCCAATCCTTATAAAAATAGATCAACAAAGCGGCGAGAGTGCCGAGGTGAAGAGCGACATCAAAGGTGAGCCCGGGATCAGGCCAACCTAATAACCAGGGGACCAGGATCAGATGTGCGCGACTGGAAACCGGGAGAAACTCTGTGATGCCCTGGACGGTCCCCAGGACGGTCGCTTCTAAAACATCGATTTGCACAGATTGTTTCCTTCAGATCGGCCCCGAGTTTCTGAAGCTATCGTGAAAGTTCTTTCACTGCAGCCTGAGCCAGAGCCTTTTCTGGGAAATTTCCGCTGCTGCTGACAGCCTTTTTCATCGTTCTTGCGGCGTCTTCGATTTGATAGCTCGCTTCATAGGTTTTCGCGAGGTGGTAGAGGAAAGTGCCGTTGTCGCCCTGCTTTGAAACAGCAAAAAGGAACTGTTCGCGGGCGTTGCTGTAATCTCCCATCTTATAGTAAACCCAGCCCGTAGTATCCGCGTAAAACGGATCATCCGGACGTAGTTTCCGCGCAAGTTCCGCCTTCTGTAAAGCCGTCGGCAGATCGCGCCCTTCCTCGGCGAGCAGATAGGCAAGATTGTTAGCTGCAACATCGGAGTCCGGTTGGACTTTCAATGCTTCGTTATAACCCTGAACAGCCTGGTCTCTTTGCCCTTGAGCTTCATAAACTATCGCTTTCAGGATATACGCCGCGCTTGCGGTTGGGTGCTTTTTCAACACATCATCAAGTACTTTGATGCTGTCGGCCGCTCGCCCGGTTTTTGCGTACATCTTGAATAGGGAGAAATCAGGACCGATGCGGGATGGATCCTTCTCAATCGCTTTTTTGTACGCGTCTTCGGCGTCCCGAGATTTTCCCGCCAACAGATAGAGGGAACCGAGAAGTTCATAGTGCGGAGCGCCCTTATCGTTATCCGCTATCGCGTTGATTCGCTGAATCGCCTTGTCAACCTGCTTGTTCTCGACATCCAGAGCCGTCAATTCCCTTAGATATTCGAGCGAGGCTGGCTGCAGTTCCAGCGCATGTTCCAGGTTTTTCTGGGCGTCGGCACCTCGGCCGCGGGAGGCCTCGAAGAGCGCCCGCTCGCGAATCACGTCGGAATTTTGCGGCTGTGCTTTTTCCAGAGCCGTCAATTGCTGTTCCGCTTCGGGAAATTTTTTCTCAATGATACCGAGTGAGACTATGAAGAGACGCGCGCGAACGTTATCCGGATCGGTCTGCAGAGCTTTGCCAATCTCTTCCCGGGCATCGTCGGCCTTGCCTCTTTCGAGGAATATCTCCGCAAGGGCAATTCTTGCAGGCACGTAACCGAGGTGATTTACGGCTGCCGATTTTTGGAAATGAGAGATTGCCTCCTCTGTGTTCCCTTTCCTTCTGGCGATTTCCCCAAGCCAGTAATGGGGACCCGGATAAGGACTATCCAAGGCTGGATTCACGCTTAATGTCGCCTCGGCGGCGTCATATTGACCGGCCGTGTATTGCAACTCGCCAAGCAATACGTGGCCCAGTGGATTCTGCGGTTCGGCTTTTATCAGACGATCGATTTCCTTCCGTGCCTCGTCCGGCTGAGTGGACATGAGAATAACCGCCCGCTTTCCGGCGACATCTGCGTTTTTCGGGAATTTCTGTTGTGCGTCGGTGAGCGTTTTCAATGCGTCGGATGGACGCTTTTTCGTCTCATAGATATCGGCGAGCAACAGGGACGGCGCGGGGTCGCTTGTCTTCTCCTGAACTTCCTTCAAAATCTTCTCTACATCTTCGAGTCTGCCGAGCGCGTCATAGAATCGGACGGCCAGGCGCAAGAAGTCGCCGTCGGTGGCGTCCAGCTCTAGACCCTCCTTGATGTAGGTCTCTGTTTTCTTGACGTCATTAGTAGCGCTGTAAAAGGCGACAAGGGCTCCAATGGTGCCCTTGTCGGTTGGTTCGATCTCACGCGCCCTCAGGAGATTCTCTTCGGCGTCGGAATAACGGTTCTGGGCCATCCGAACCGACCCCAGGCGTATGAAGGCATAAACCTTCTTTGGGTCGATATTGATTGCTCTTTCGAACATCAAGACCGCCGCACTGTAGTTCTTCAGCCCTTCGGAGGCGCTTCCGGAGAGAATGAGTGCATCAACGTTTTGCGGGTTTTTGGCAAGCAGTTTCTCAGCGATTTGCCTGGCCTGATTGTAACCGTCTGACCTGAAAACTCCTGAGGCAAGGTAGATATTACCAAGCTGCAGACTGGCCTCATCGTCATTCGGAAACGACTCGTGGAGTGTTTTAAATTGTACGGCTGCTCGTTGAGGATCATGCAGACTTAGGTAGCTGAGGCCCAGGTAATATCGCGCATCCCGGTTCGCCTGATCGCCTGCGAGCGCATTCAAGAACTCGATCGTGGCTTCAGGATATTTCTTCTGGTCGTAATACTGCTTTCCCTTGTTGAAGTACGTTTGCGGTGAAGGCCAGAAATAATGCCAAGCCGCGCCGGCGGCGAGGATAACTATTAACAAGGCCCCACCGATGAAAGCTAACTTCTTCATCATTGATTGCCGTGCCCACCCCAGTCAGTTGAATAGAGCAGAATGGCTATCGGATGCCCTTTTGTAAAGAGGATTGTAGAAAAGGCGAGGGAGTGCCCGCCCGCACACCTTTATAGCATGCGGGCGGAGCACAGCAGACGTTACTTCGCAGCGTATCGGCGGCGGACAGTAAAGAGCCCGGTGAGGCCCACACCGAGCAGTAAGAGCGAACTCGGTTCGGGAACGTTGGTTGTCAGAGTCAGATCTTTAATGGCAATTGTTGCCGGCCAATCCTGGAAGTCCAGTACATTCGTTCCAGTGGGAAGGTTGAGCGTAACTGTCAATGACGCTAATTGCGGATTAGTAGTACAAGTTCCCGCGCTGACTGTGCCGCTGGTGCATGTGTTGGCCTTCCATGGGGACCCGCTGGGCGATCCGCTGGTGGCTTGGGTCCACGATACCGGCGTACCTGAGACATCCTGGGCCTTAACAACGGCTGATCCGGTATTATTTACAGCAGACCATAACTCGAAATCCGGCAAATTCGGATTCCCAACTCCACCGCAGTTTGACGGATGCGATGTGCTGTAGAGTGCTGCGCAGCTGGCATCAGGAAAAATCTCAAGAGTAAAAGTCACGCTTGAAATGGTGAGCCCGCTGAAGGACATCAGAATGTCGTTAGAACTGGTCCCACTCTTTTCCTGGCCGTTGTCATTGATGAGGTATTTATGGCCTCCATTTGCCAGGGTACCGTTGACTCCGCCTATGACCATCCCATCGGCCGTCCAGTCGTTTGTGGCGGCCGCGCCAGTGACGGTGACCGTAGCGCCCGCATGCTGGCTGGTGAGTTGGGTTTGGAGCGCACTCTGGACTGCGGAATTGCCTGAGTAGTTGTAAGTGGTGCTATTAACCGTGGAGGTCCCCAGCGAAATACTGTCGAAGTTAAACGAAACACCGCTTGCATGCGCTACGGTGCTCAGAGCAAAGATACAACAGAGGAGAAAGACGAGTGACGGCAGCTTACTGCTTCTGATCATGAAGTGTCTCCTGGATCTCCAACCGACCGAGTTCGGTTGGACGTTCGCGCTTGTGATGCAATTGAGGCACCACATATAAGTATTTGAATTTAAAGATGAACAAAAAGCGTCGCGTCAAGATTGTGTAAGCTCCTCCGACGGAAACGGCGACTGGGGCAGCGGGCGCAGATAACATCATATTAAATCAAAGGGATGCGAGCGGGATCCCAGAACCACGTATTCGTAAACTTTTCTGACACTTCCGACATTTTGATGAACACTAACGCGTTCGGGCTGGGTGCCGGAAGCAGGCTTCTCCAACAGGCGGAAGAAGTTGGCTACTTTGATTTTGCCGGCGTCGTCGAGCCGGGCAGATGGCGCCAGTACTCGATGTTTTGTAGCAGAGCCTCGGCTTCCGATCTTTCTTTAAAATCCGCCTTGGTGGCGAGGGCTTTCTTCAGTGCGGTTTCCGCTTCAGACCTTTGATTGTTGGCCTTGAAAATCGCGCCGAGGTGATACTGAAAAACGGGATTGGCGGGCTGTTTTGAAGCGGCAAACTGGAGTTCATCGACCGCCGGCGTGAAGCGCCCCATCTTGTAATAGACCCAACCCAGCGTGTCCGCTGCATTGGGGTCTTCACTGCGGCGTCGCCGGACGGCCTGAGCGTATTTCAGGGCGGTTTCGAGGTCACGGCCCTGCTCGGCCAGAAGGTATGCCTCGTTGTTGGCGGCGATGTCCTGATTGGGATCCAACTGGAGGGCTTTCTCGAAATTCGACATCGCGTCGTTCGTTTTCCCCTGCATCAGGAGGATAACGCCGCGAAGCGCAACCGTGGAGCCGTTGGACGGATTTTTCTGAATGCTGGCGTCCAGCATTTTCCTGGCGTCGTCGAACTGTTTCTCATGGACGTATGCCTCAAACAGCAACTGTGAGGCCCGCCCTCGCTTGGGATCCTTCTCTATGGCCTTGAGATAATCCCTCATTGCATCCTGAGATTTCCCGGCCTCTGCCTCGGCCATGCCCATCGCTTCGTAGTGGAATGCCTGTTTGCTGGCGTCGGGAACGCGGTTGATCATCTGTACTACTTTGTCCGGCTGTTTGTTCCTCAAATAGAACCCGGCCAGGGCTTCAAAATCCGGTTCCGAGTTCGGAACGAGTTCCAAAGCATGTGTTAAGCTCTTTTCCGCTTCAGCATTTTTGCCACGAGCCTGGTAATACAAACCCAACTGGCGTTGCACCGATGGGCTGTCCGGATGCTCCTTCTGTAGGGAGAGCAGTTCCTGCCCGGCGTCATCATAGTTTTTGGCCGCAATATCGACCGACGTTTTGAATAACTGGGCCGTCGCGTTCCCTGGAGCCACCGCAAGGATCTTTTGCACTTCTTCCCGCGCATCGGCGAGTTTCCCGGTCTTCAAATAGAGGTCGGCCAGGGCCATTCTGGCAGGTAGATAGTTTTTGTTGATTGCAGCTGACTTCTCGAAATGGCCGATGGCGTCGTTGACCTGTCCTTTTTGCGTTGCCAGATTTCCGAGAAAAAAATGGACCTGTGGAAACGGACTGCTCAACGCCGGCTCTTTGCTCAGCGTCGCTTCGGCTTCGGCGAATTTGCCGGTCCTGAACTGAGCTTCTCCCAGAAGAACATAGCCCAGAGGACTCTTCGGTTGGGTTTTGATGACCTGATCGATTTCAGGCAGGGCCCGGTCGGGCTGGTCCGGCAAGAGATTTTGTGCGAGCTTGACCGCGACAGTAATGTCTTTCGGAAATTTCGTTTTGAGATCGAGCAGGAGCTTTCGGACGTCCGCCGGCCGCTTCTCTATTTCGTATGCATTCGCCAACGCGAGCGAGGGAGCGGGGTTGTCCGGGCTTTGCGCTTGAGCGTCTCGAAAGACCTTTTCGACGTCGTCGAAGCGTTTTCCGACGAGATAAAACTGGGCAGCCTGAAGGTAGGTATCCCGATCTGCCGGGTTTATCGTAAGTGCATCTTTGAACGACGCTTCCGCTTTCGCGGGGTCTTTCGCAACAAGATAGTAATCGGCCAGTGCGAGGGCGGCGCGGCTGTCTTTTGGATTTGTCTCATGCGCTTTGATGAGGGATTTTTCGGCACCGGCAAAATCCTTTTTAACGGTCTGGGCCGCGCCCAGGTTGATCAAGGCTTTCGGATTCTGTGGATCCAGGCTGGCGGCTTTTTCGAGCGTATCGACGGATGTATCGAGGTCTTTAAGCCCCGCCGACGCCGTACCCGAGAGAATCAGCGCGTCAACGTTGTTCGGATTCTTTGCCAGCACTTTCCTGGCGAGTTCCTGGGCCTGATGAAAATATTCCGGATTGGTGCGGCCGCCCGCCAGATAAAGGTTGCCGAGTTCGACATTGCCCTCCGCGTCGTCCGGATAATATTCAAGGAGTCCTTTCAGTTGAACGACCGCGGCATTCAGGTTTCCCGCTGTGACCAGTGTACGTGCCAGAAGAAGCCTGGCATCCCTGTGTCGCGGATCTTTACGAACCGCATTCAACAGCTGGATAGCTGCCTCCTGATATTTCTTCTGGTCGTAATACTTCTTGCCGCTGGCAAAAAACGATTGAGGTGTCTGAGTCGTCCTGTGCCAAACGAAATAGCCGAGCGCCCCGGCCACGAGAACAGCTACGGAAACAGCCGCGATGAGTAGTGTCTTTTTCATGGTATTCGATCGGTTTTACAACCCGTATGTCGTTTTGCCAATAAGAATTGCTGCGAATCAGAATAGGCCGGTGGTCCTCAACAACACCATCTTATAAACGGCTGCGACGGTGATGGCATCCCGAATCTCGCCATTTTCGACCATTTCAAAAGCCTCGTCCAGACTCACTTTCCTCACAGAAAGCTGCTCCGTCTCGTCCGGCTGGCTTGTGCCATGCTGCAAACCCTTGGCAAGATAGACGATAGCCTCCTCATCGGAAACAGAATTGGACAAATCCATTCTCACGATGATCTCCCAATCATCCGCCGTCATGCCGGTTTCTTCCTTCAGCTCTCGTTTAGCCGATTCCAGAGGATCTTGACCGCGGGAACCACCGCCTTCAGGTATTTCCCAGGAGTAACGTTCAAGGGGAAGCCGAAACTGACCAACCAGCCAGATGTAGCCGTCTTCCCAGGGCACAACTCCTACGGCAAGGTGTTTGAAATGGACCACACCATAGATGCCCGGGCTGCCGGCCGGATTGATCACCTGATGCTCGGTGACTCGTATCCATCTGTTCTCGTACACGACGTCGCTGGAAAGCGACTTCCACGGATTGGTTTCCATGACCTTATTTTACGGGGCGACTGCGGATTGACAGACAACTATGCGCTTGGTAGGTTGCCCACCTACGAAACAGCTTCAATCTTCTTGTTCGGAAGGGCGGCTATTCCAGGCATTGCCGCCCTTCTTCCTTTTCTTGTTTTTTTCAATACTTTGAAGATTTCCCCTCCCTAATCCCAGTCCTGTTCCTCGGGATCCGGCGTTCTCAAACCTTCGAAGAACCGTTCCAGGAGGGCGCCGATCGCTCCGCCGATAAAGAACCACTGGGCGGTTCCGACGACGATCGTCAAACCAATCGTTAACGAGACGAGACCGGGCGGATTGATCCCGGCGCGGTCGAGGCCTGAAAACACGAGCAGGATGACGGCCATGGCCGCGGTGTCGAAGATCTCCATCAGCTTCCAGAAGTTCGATTCATTAAAAAGATAAGGACCGAAATTCGCGCCACCGGCATCGAAGTAGGAAAAGGCGAAGAAGCCGGCCGCCAGCAGAATATGGCAGAGGGCCGATGCAATGGCTACACGCTTCCAGAAGACCCGCTCGTTGATGTGAAGAATGTTGAACCAGGTCAGCAGGTGATACACGCCAAACACAAACAAAGGCGCAAGCAGAAATGGCCCGAAGGTGGTGAGCACCTATGCCTCACTTCCCTGTTGGATTGAAAAGAAAATAGTCATATGCGTACTTCGCGATCTCCGCAATGACGCGCTCGCGCTCGGCAGTGGGCGCCCTGGCATCCCGCATCATCACGGTAATCAGGAGATGGTTTCCATCGGGAAGGAAAATGATTCCGGTGTCGTTGCTGGTGTTTCCGATGCTTCCAGTCTTGTGAACCACGCGGGTGCCGTCGGGCAGCGCGGCTGGAATCCGCGCCTGGCCGATCATGGAATGATTCATGAATTCGATGATCTCGTCCGAACTGGCGCGGTCGACAATCTGACCGCGAACGATTTTCTCGAGCAACCGGGTCATGTCATGCGGGCTGGCGACGTCTTTTTCAGTCTTGTTGAAGCGGTCGTTTGCCCGCGCCGCGGTCTGGGCATCGACGGAGGCTTCCCGCGCGCGAAGTTCGGCAATCGGCAGCTTGCCGTAAGCCGCATAATCGACGCCTTCCTGATCCAGAATCATCTCGAGCGTCGTCCGGTCCACCCGGATCGTCTCGAGACCCAGCATGCGCATGCGGGCTGTAACATTCGCAGCGCCGACCTTATCGATGATGAGGTCCGCAGCCGAATTATCCGATACCCGCATCATAAGGTTGACAAGGTTGGCGATGCTCATATCCAGACCGGGGCTATCGAGCAGCAGCGCGATGGTGCCGCCGGGGTGAACGTCCCCGGGCGTGACTTCGATGCGGTCTGAAAGCGCGAGCTTGCCGGCTGCCCGCTGATAGAACAGTTCGACAAGGATCGGAACCTTATAAGTGCTCGCCATCGGATAGGTCTTGTCGGCATTCACGAGCACCTCGGTTCCCGATTCCAGGTGCTTGATGGCAACGCCGACATCACCGCGGGCGCGCGGAATGACTTTCTCGATCTGTGTCCGAAGAATCGCGACATCGGCCGGCCATACCGTCGTTGTGGTGGTTATCAGGACGATCAGGAAAAGGCTCATACGGGTTTTCATAAGAAGCACAAAAGAATAATGCCTTTTTGTGCCTTTTGTGGCTATTCTCCCTCCCATGTCCATCCCGACTTTCCTTTTCGCAGCGTTTTTCCTGCTTCAAGCCCAATGGCGCGGTGTCGGTCCACAACCCTGCATAGGACCGCCGGACACCGGTAACTATAAATGTCCGGCCGCACCGGGACTCATTGCCGTTCGTGCCGGACGACTGTTCGACAGCAAGACCGGCCGGCTGCTGACAAAGCAGATCGTGCTCATCATGGGCGACCGGATCAGCGAAACAGGCCCGGAATCACAGGTCAAAATCCCGAGCGGCGCCCGCGTCATCGACCTCAGCCAGTCGACCGTCCTTCCGGGCCTCATCGACGCGCACACGCACATGTTCAATTCGCGCCGGCCTTCCGGATCGGGCGAAAACTCGATGCTGATCGCGATTTCGAATGCGCAAGCCGACCTCCGCGCCGGCTTCACCACTGCGCGCGACATGAGTTCGCATGCCAACGGATATGCCGATCTGCTGGTGCGTGACGCCATCAAGGAAGGACGCATTG